>NZ_JACJQO010000009.1 GCF_014696715.1 Pseudanabaena sp. FACHB-2040 | reverse complement strand
TCATCGACAGAAGCTGCTTCCCAGATGGGGTAGAAGTGCAGGCCGATGGCGTTGGAAGAAGGCACAACAGCACCAGAGATGATGTTGTTGCCGTACATCAGAGAACCCGCAACAGGCTCACGGATACCGTCGATGTCAACAGGAGGAGCAGCGATGAAGGCGATTACGAAGCAAGCGGTTGCAGCTAGCAGAGTGGGGATCATCAGTACGCCGAACCAGCCAATGTAGAGGCGGTTGTCGGTGCTGGTCACCCACTGGCAGAACTGCTCCCACAGGTTGGCGCTTTCGCGCCGCTGTAGAGTAGTCGTCATGATTGTATAAGTGCGTTAACAACAAAAACGTTGATATATATAGGCGGGAAACCAAACTGTTTTCCTACCTGAGATTATGTTAACACTTATTTACAGATGTGCAAACAATCTTTGCCTGTCAGAAATCCTTGCCTGTCAAGGCTTAATAGGGAATTTGGCCGTAGGGGAAATATCCGTGAGGGCGGGCTGACTCACCTTGGCCGTTTTCCTGAGTCTGACTAACCTTTGTCTCAGCGGCAGGTACTGAAGCCTCCTGTAGATAAGGCTGTGCTATCCGCTGGAACGCCTGAAGCTCTTGCTGCTTTTGGTTCAGGTCTCGATTAAGTTCCCGGATGCGGCGAGAGAGCAGCCGAATTATATTGACTGCAATACCGGGGGTCTCATCAATGGCATCGTATAGCTGCTGCTGCGTTAGGACGAGGCAGTTGCAGGGCTCTAGGGTTGTGACTGAGGCAGAGCGGGGCTCGGCGTCGAAGACAGACATTTCCCCAAAGCACGCATTTTGAGCTAGCTGGGCTAGTTCTTGGCTGCGTAGATGTACTCTGACCCGACCAGAAACCACAATGTAAAGGGCTCGCCCTTCATGCCCTTCTGTAATGATCGTGTAATTTGACGCAAAGGTCATTTCATCCATAACAGAAGCTAGACGTACTAAAAAGTCGTCTCTCAGTTCCTTGAAGATAGGAACGCTGCGGATGAAGAGGAGCCGATCAACACTGGTGAGCATAGGGAATGGGGCGAACAAGCCGATGGCTGTTGAGTACGAAATCGATTAAGCGGAGCCATACGCTGGCCAGTTTCAGCTTACAAGACTCTGGTTTTGGGTAGCGTCTGGGGCAAACGACTTTACCTGCCTAAGTGGCTAAGCCGGAGAGGACAGGGTAGGGGAGTCCTCCTCTAACTGTAGATCTGCTAGGAGCTGATGTACTTGGGCCGCTACTAGTGCGTTGGGGTCTTCCTTCATCAGCGGCAAAACTGCTTTTAGGGCTCGGGGAGAAGCCATGTTGAGGTATGCCAAAACGGCCTCTCGCACAAATCCAGTCGGGTGTTGTAGGCAGGCAACTGTGTGATCTGCAGTGAGCCGCCAGCGCTTGTGCCGCGCTAAGTGAAAGCAGCAGGCCAGCGCCCAGTCGGAGAGAAAGTTACGCAGATCTAAAAGACTGCGGAGCCGCTCGTTAGGAGCCTGGGGGGAATAGCGGGCCAGGGCTGCCAAGAATTTCAGTTTTTCCCAATCCGATCGCTTATCTAAAATGCCTAGAAAAGCTCGCTTACTGGAGATATCAAGGCTGTTGTCAAGAATCTCTAACCCCCTGGCGCGACTAGCGGAGGAGCCCTGTAGGCTAACCTGAGCTGCCTGAATGGCGCTAGGCGGCGAAACAAACCGCAGTAACATGAAAAACCGCTCAATGGCGTCATCCTGCAGATCGTCTAGAGCTTCCCGCAGCAGGTTGGCCTCGCGACCTGAAACCTGCTCTGCAGAGAGGTCAATTTTGGCAGCCAGCATCTGCGCGATAAAGGCTAGCTCGGTATTCATCAGGTTTTCGATGCCGCTACGGCCCAGCTGATCTAGGGCTGCATCAATAAAATTGGACCGTTTGACCCCCGTTTCCTGAAACAGGTTAAGCAAAATCCGCAAAATCCAGCGGCGGGTATTGCCCCAAGAAGTCATGAGGCTGTTGATCAAAATGTCGAGTGCTTCTGGGGTGCCGATGTCACCAATTACTTGCCATGCCTGGTTTCGCAGGGCTTCGGGCTTGTACCCGTCGGTGGCCACTCGCTCCAGCATTGGCAGGGCCTCGTTACCCAGACGGGTCAGAGCTTTGACGGCGGCCTCTCGGGTAGATTTGTACTGCAGCGCTTTGAGTAGTGAGGGGTAGTACTCTTCCAGTTGGGTGGCTGCGATCGCATCTAGCAGCGCCCGCCGCACCCTCAAAGACTCATCCTGCAGCAGGTCGCGGATGTAGATCCGCAAAGCCTGCATGTACTCCGCTTCGCCCAAGGCTCGGCAGGCCATCACCCGCTCTCGCTCCTGCTCATGAGTCAGCATTTTTCGCAGAGTTTCTGTGGCCTCGGCCCGCTCCTGTCGATCGCCTCGCCGCAGCATCATTGAGGCAGCCGTGCCGCGCACCACCGGATCAATATCCGGTTTGAGATAGGGACGTAGCGCATTGATGTCTGGATTGGCCTCGGCTAGCCAGACATATCGCAGGGCCAAGGCTAGCACTTCGGGCTGCCGGGAAGCCTTCAGCAAAGTTTCCACCGGTTCTAGATAATCCGGGTTGGGATATTCCAGCATGGCCTCCAAACTTTGCCGCTGCAGCGCCGGAGAGAGCGTGGCAAGCTGAGGGGCTAGAATTTCGCCTACCCCCTTTTGATCAATGTGGCAAAGCAGTTCGATGCAGGAGCGCTTGTTGGCCTCTGAGGTTTGAGACTCAAGCTGATCGATAAAGGCCCGTTTAAGGACTCGCAGGTTGGCATCCGAGAAGCTGAGCAAACCCCGCTCGGCTCCCAGCACCAGCAGGTTGAGGTAGCGCGATCGCAGCAGATAAATCACCCCAAACCAGACTAAGGCCGAGGCAATCACCCCAACCAAGAAGACCCGCGACTGAAAAGCAACCTCATAAAACCCTAAACGCCGACAAATAGCGATAGTCAGGAGGATCGTAATTCCCGTAAAGCCCATCGAAAAAGGCTCGGCAATCCCGGCAATGAAGGACTGCATGCTGCTGCGGAGCTGGTCGGGAATCGGCTGAAATAAGACAGGCCGAGTGCTGACCATTAGGGTATAGCGCAGCCACTCATCAAAGAACTTGAGGGCAACTAGCCCTAAAAAAAGAAAGTTGGCTCCCAAGAACAGTGGGCTGCTCAGCACCAGGTTGATCAGCCCCAAGACCACGATGGCTGAAGGCAGGATCAGGCTGACCGTAAATACCCCTTTGCGCTCGATCAAACGGCTGGAGGTAAACCACTGAGTCACTAGCTCAATCAGCCCCAGCAGGCCGGTAAAGATGCCCAGAAAACCGGCAATTTCATAGTCATCTAGATTGATTTCTAGCTGGTTGAGAAACTGAAACTCAATTGAGAACATCAGCATCTGAGCCAGCACAAAGAAAGCAAACAGCAGGATGACATACTGCCTCAAAGATCCCTGCAGTCGATTCTGAGCCTGGTTGAAGCTTGTTTCCTCAGCCTGTCGCTTAGGTGAATCTGGAAAGGCATGCTCGTAGGTTTGGCTCAGGTACAGCAGGATAACCGAGCCCACCACCATGATCAGAAAAGCCAGTAGCAGCACATTTTCCAGACCCACCAGATTCAGGAGCAGGTAGACAGAGAAGCCGCTCAGCACATCTGCGACCAGATTGCCGCTGCTGATAATTGGATAAGCCCGCTTGATCTCTCGAATGTTAAATAGCTGGTTGGCGGTAACAGCAACATTGAGATCATTCAGGTTGTAAATGGCTTCCATCCACAGCCGCATCGCAAATACAGTAGCGGCAGCTAGCCAGGGAACCGCTAACCCCCAGCGAAACAGCAAGATGGGTAGAGCCATCAGCAGAGCAATTAGAACAATGACCCAGCGCAAGGGCAGCAACCGCTGGAGCCACGAGTAAATCGTGTTGAGGCTAAACCCCACCGCAGCACTGAACAGGTAAATCCAGGGCAGGTTAGCCGCCCCATACTCACCCAGAAAAAGCGCTGCCGAACTGACCTCCAGCCACAAAATTCCCATGGAGGATGCAGTGTAAAACGCGAACATCAAAAGAGTTCGCTCCCCTTCCCCCGGTCGCAGGTTAATCAGTTCCAGCAGACGGTGAATGAGGGGTGGTTTGGTTTGAACGGCTCCCTGTGACCTCATTTAGCTTGCGATTGGGGCAAAACTGTTGACTTATAGGATACCCCCACCTACTTTTTCGGTGACAGCATCCTCATCATATGCGGCCTTCTTGGCGGCCTGCTGTAATCAGCCATGGCCCCTAGATCTTGGACCATGCCGAACATTATGTTGTGAAATGCTGAAACTCGGCACCTATTTCTGGAGCTAGCGTGCTTCTAGACCTCGCTCCAGGGCCTGATTTACCTTAAATTCAGGATAAAATGGATGTCTTCTCGGCTGAGGCTCTAGTTATGTTGGCGGCAGGGGTCGCTGCGACTTTCCCACCGGCTGGTCTGCTTTATTGAGGACGTATTGCCATGTCTACTGCTACTACTGTTTTCTCTCCTCCCGCGATCAAACATACCCTGTCTGTGCTAGTTGAGGATGAGGCAGGCGTTCTCTCACGGATCGCTGGACTGTTTGCCCGTCGCGGCTTCAACATCGAAAGTTTGGCTGTAGGCCCAGCTGAGACCTTAGGAATTTCTCGGATTACGATGGTCGTGCCCGGTGACGATCAGGTAATTGAGCAGCTGACCAAACAACTCTACAAGCTGGTCAACGTGCTTAAGGTTCAAGACATTACCGAAACGCCTTGTGTTGAGCGAGAGCTGATGCTGCTAAAGGTCAATGCCAGCAGTGCCAGCCGCTCTGAGATTATCGAACTGGCCCAAATCTTTCGCGCCCGTGTTGTCGATGTCTCGGAAGACTCCCTCACTTTAGAGGTAGTGGGCGATCCGGGAAAGATGGTTGCTATCGTACAGGTGCTTAACCGCTTTGGCATTCGTGAGATTGCCCGCACCGGTAAGATTGCTTTGACCCGCGAGTCTGGCGTGAATACTGAATATCTCAAGTCTTTGGAAAACAAGCTGCAGTAGAAGCGGTGGGAGCACCTAGCGGGTGCCCCGGCTCGATCTGAGAACTCTATTCTAGCAACAGGCCACAGCGTAGAACCTGCTTAGGCTACCTCTAGGGATAGAAGCTCAGCTGCGGTAAGCCCACCGTTTCTTCAAGGCCCATCATCAGGTTGAAGCACTGTACAGCTTGGGCTGCCTGCCCCTTCATTAAGTTGTCGATAGCTGACATCACGATGACCCGACCTGTGCGCGAGTCGACCTCGATGCCGATGTAGCAGCGGTTAGTTCCCCAGGCCCACTTGGTTTGGGGATAGGTGCCGTTGGGCAGGACAGTTACCCAGGGTGACGAGCGGTAGAAGGCGTTATAGATCGTAATTAGGTCATCCCTTACCAGGCCCGGATCGCGCATGGTGGCGTAAATGGTGGAGAGGATGCCGCGCACCATCGGTACCAGGTGAGGGGTGAACTGCACCAGCACTTCCTGGCGGGCTAGCTGGCCGCAGATCTGCTCAATCTCAGGGGTATGGCGATGGCGGGCCACGCTGTAGGCGGCCAAGGAGTTGTCGGCTTCTGCTAGCAAGAGTGGGGTCTTGGCAACTCTTCCTCCGCCAGAGGTGCCAGACTTGGCATCAATAATTAGGGTTTCCGGCTGGGCTAGGCCCTGCTTCAGAAGGGGCGCAATGCCTAGCAGGCTGGCGGTAGGGTAGCAGCCGGGGCAGCCGATCAGGCGGGCCGATTGGATGCGATCGCGATACAGCTCTGGCAGACCGTACACAGCCTCTGCTGCCACTTCCTGATCCTGCCGCTCGCCCCCATACCAGTCTTGATAAACGCTCAGGTCAGTAAAGCGGTAGTCTGCCGAAAGATCCAGCACCCGGCACCCCTTAGCGAGCAGGGTAGGGGCCATCTCGCAGGCCAGCCCGTTAGGCAGAGACAAAAAGACGACCTGACAGCGACTGGCGATTTCTTCTAAATCAATCGCTTCAATTGCCAGCGGAACCTGCGTACCGAAGTGCGGGTAGATATCTGAGAAGCGTTTGCCCGCGCTGCTCTCGCCCCCTAGGTAGGTGATCTCAGCAGCCGGGTGCTCGCTCAGTAAGCGTGCTAGCTGCACACCACCGTAGCCAGATGCGCCAATAATGCCGACAGAAATTGGATTGGAGGCTAAATCACCCATAGGATTTGACGAATAAAAGGCGTGACTCCATCGCTTGGCCGCAAGACTGCAGTTCACGATCTTAGATGCGACATTGTAATACTAAACCTGCTATTGCCCTGTAAAGTTCTTAGGAAATGCAGATTTCATGACTGCCTTAACGGTCGGGACTACAATCTTATATAGACAACCATTGATATACAAGGTTTATCAGGATTGTGTCCAACTCGGCTTTAGGGAACTTAGATGCGGCAACTCCTCAGTCCGTGTCGGTAGACTCCATTAACTTTCAGTTTGACGCCATTGAAGACGCCCTGCACGATTTGGCTGCGGGTCGCGCCATTGTTGTGGTTGATGATGAAAATCGCGAGAACGAAGGGGATGTGATCTGCGCGGCTCAGTTTGCCACCCCAGACATGATTAATTTCATGGCGGTTGAAGCGCGCGGACTGATCTGCTTGGCTATGACAGGGGAGCGTCTAGATGAGCTAGAGCTGCCGCTAATGGTCAGCCAGAGTGCCTTTGAAGACGAAAACGAGCAGACTGCCTTTACCGTCAGCATTGATGCAGGGTTGTCTTGGGGGGTAACAACCGGGATCTCGGCAGACGATCGGGCCAAAACGATTCAGGTAGCCATCAATCCTAAGGCCCGCCCTCATGATTTGCGGCGGCCTGGCCATATCTTTCCCTTGCGGGCTAAAGAAGGTGGGGTGTTGAAGCGGGCGGGCCATACGGAAGCAGCGGTAGATCTGGCGCGGCTAGCAGGACTGTACCCGTCAGGCGTGATTTGCGAAATCCAAAACCCGGACGGGTCAATGGCGCGGCTGCCGCATCTGGTTGACTACGCGCGCACCCACGGTCTAAAGCTGATCAGCATTGCGGATTTGATCAGCTATCGCCTGCAGCATGAGCGATTTGTGCAGCGGGAGGCAGTGGCCGATCTGCCCACCCAGTTTGGGGTGTTTAAAATCTACGCCTACCGCAATTTGCTGGATGGCTCTGAGCATGTGGCCTTGGTGCAGGGTGACCCGGCCACCTTTCAAGATGAGTCGGTAATGGTGCGGGTTCACTCTGAATGTCTGACGGGGGATGCTTTTGGTTCGCTGCGGTGTGATTGCCGTATGCAGCTGCAGGCGGCGCTGAAGATGATCAACAGTGTTGGTCGCGGCGTGGTGGTGTATTTGCGACAGGAGGGCCGGGGCATTGGGCTGGTCAACAAGCTCAAGGCCTACTCGCTGCAGGATATGGGGCTAGACACTGTCGAGGCCAATGAAAGGCTGGGGCTCCCCGTTGATCAGCGCAACTATGGCATTGGGGCTCAGATTCTCAACGATATTGGGGTCAAGCAGTTTTGCCTGATTACCAACAACCCGCGTAAGATTGCGGGCCTCAAGGGATATGAGCTGGAGATGATTAATCGGGTGCCGCTGATTATCGAGGCTACGGCCTACAACTCTAACTACCTGGCTACCAAGGCGAAAAAGCTAGGTCATTTGCTGCTGCAGACTTACCTGACCACAATCGCAATTCAGTGGCAGCAGGGGCCCCTCTCACTAGCGGCTCGCTATGAGCACCTGGAAAAGCTAAGAGAACTGGCCCGTGAGCACGACCTGCTGGTGCAGGAGGAGGCCCGATCGGTGGCGGTGGCGCTGTTTAACCAGGCCCATTTAATTTTTCACTTGGGGCTCGATCAGCCCAATGGGGTGGCTGGAGACTGGTATCAGAAAGACTCTGCTCGGATAGATGCGATCGCAGCCTTCCTCGACGCCCTAGTGGGCTGGCCCGACGTCAGTCAGCTAGAGTTTTTGGTTTCCCCCGGCGGCGATCCCTTCACCAGTCTGCAGGTTGGCCTAAACAGACAGATCTTTCACCGAGAGCTGCCGCTGACTGAGAAGACTGTGCGCCCGTCGGATCTACGCGACAGCCTAGAAAGCCAGCGCATCTATGTGTTCTCCAGCCATGTCCTGACGGATTAAAACTCAACCCTACCTAGCTGACTAGGAGTGTTGATCCCCGGAACTGTCCCAGGCTGTCTAAGACTGAGAATGGTTTGCTCTAGCACCTGGGCCGCCTGGAGGTATTGGATGTCGGCATCGGTTCCTAGTAGGACAGGATTATTAAACAGTTCCTGCCGCTGGCGGTCAGACAGCTCCACCTCGATATCGGGGACAATACCTTTGCGGCTGAGATCAGTGCCGTTGGGTGTGTAGTAGTGGGCCACTGTTACCGTCAGTCCAGAGCCGTCGGAAAGACCGTGCAGCGACTGCACCAACGCCTTGCCAAAGGTGGTGCTGCCGACCACGGTAGCTCGGCCATTGTCACGCAACGCTCCAGTTAGAATTTCGCTGGAGCTGGCAGAGCGGCCATCAACTAAAACCGTGAGAGGGAGCTGAGTGATCGCTGTGCCGTTAGCCCGAATCGATTCGCTGTGGCCTTCCCGGTCAATAAGTTGAACTATACTTCCCCGCTGCAGCCACATGCGGCTAATGGTAATGCTGGCCTGATACAATCCGCCAGGATTGCCCCGCAGATCGAGGACAAATCCCTCAACGTTTTCCTGGGTCAGGTTGGTAATCGCTCGCTCCATTTGCTCGGCAGCATGAGCGTTGAACTCGCCCAAGCGAATGTAGCCGATGCGACTGTTGCCCTGCTGTTTAACAGCATGTTCAACGGTTGGGATTTCCTGTAGGGTGCGAGTCAAAATAACTGTACGGGGAGCAGTGCCGTTGCGCGATACGGTCAAGGTCACCTGGGTGCCCTCTTCTCCCCGCAGCCGCTGAGAAATTCCCTCGATGGTAATGCGGTCGGTGGTTTGGCTATCTACCAGCAGCAGCTGATCTCCGGGCTGCAGCCCAGCCTGCTGAGCGGGCGATCCCTCCGCCACTTCCGTGACAAAAACCTTGCTGGTCTGGGTGTCGCGCCGCAGCCGCAGCCCGACGCCAGAGACTTCTCCAGAGGTTTGCTCGGTTAGTTCTGAGTATTCTCTGGGGCTGAGAAAACGAGTGTAGGGGTCGTTGAGCTGCCTTAGCGTTGTTCGCAGGGCTGAGTAGGCCTCATCTCGGCTAGTGTACTCTCGGCCTAAGAGGCTCTGACGAACCGCCTGCCAATCGACGCGATTAAAGTCGCCATCTACGTAGTGCTGATCAATAATTTGCCAGGCTTCATCTAGCACGGCCTTGGGGCTGTCTTCAAAAACGGGCTGGGCAGAAGAGGTGGCGAAGGCGGGAGCAGTGGGAATCGCCAGCAAAGAAGATGCGATCGCGCCCCTCATCAGACTGGCTGGGGAAAATCGAAGCGTGCGAATAGAGAGATTCATCTACGCTAGCCTGAGAAAACGTATGGACGAACAAAATGCTTTCTCAACGGAAAGCAACCCCCTAAAAAGAGGGGCTGAGAATCAAGACAGCTGCAGAGGTGGCAAAACCTAGAGCCATTTCAACCAGTCTAGCCGAACTGCAAAAGGGATGAGGGACACGAAATTGGCTGAATATAGGAGGCTGGACGTAACTCGCCCTACAGGTGGTTCCCGAAGGACTAGAGCAAGATTACAGGCCGAAGCCCTGCTAAAACTGACTCAACTGTTTCACTTTACCGGAGTCTTCTCAAAGCAATCCTGAGGAAAAGTATAAAGTTTTATAGTTGAAACCCACCTGGTTGAGGTTGCTAGGGCCATTAAGAGAGGCTAGTGCCGTGATGCTCAAGCTCAAGCGATGGCTGTTGCTAGGATGCCTGCTGGCCTTCAGCCTAGGGCTGATGTTGAGATTAGGCACCCTGCATCAGGCAGCAAGTCAACCCGTCGACGCAGTCCTGGTATTGGGCGGCAGCGTGCAGCGAGAGATCCAGGTAGCCCAGCGCCGCACAGTCAATGCCTTGGGTGATCCAGCTATCCCTATCTTGATCTCCCAGGGATCAGCCGATCCCTGCATCCGGCAGCTTTTTCAGCGCCAGGGCACCTCTCTTCAAGACGTCTGGCTAGAAAAGTGTGCCCAATCTACTTTTGACAACTTCCGCTTTAGCCTGCCGATTTTGCAGCAGTGGGGTATCAACCACGTACGTCTGGTCACATCCCAAAGTCACCTGCCCCGAGCCCAATGGCTCGGCCAGATCATGCTAGGGGCTCACGGCATTTGGGTTGAAGTCGATGCTGTGGCGGAAACAGGCCGGCCTGGCAACCAGGAAAATAGGCTCAAAACCACCCTTGATCTAGGCCGTAGCCTAATTTGGGTCGTGGTCAGCCAAGTCTACCGGCCCCGCTGCCCAGAGGTGATCCCGCTGGCTGGGGTCGATCTTGAGGCCTGGCAAGCGAAAGGGTTTAAGTGCGAACACCAGGCGGATCTGGACTAGAAGCCGGCTCAGCCTCGAGTCGTTAGCGTAGAAACAGGCACCTGGTAGAAGTAACGGCGGCGAAACTGCTCTTCCTGCAATGCCTCTAAAAAAGCTCTAACCTCTGGGCCATCGGGGGATAACGACGATTCAGCTGCCTCCCACTGGATCTGCACTTGATCAGCGCTGTCTATCTGTACCTGAAATCCCAGATATTCAAGGCTTTTGAATCCCAGCATTAGGGCTGGGGCCGATAGCTGTAATCGCTCCTGTAGACGATCGAGTGCCACAGTCGCGCCCGTACGGCTGAGATACTTGGCCAGTCCCACCAGTTCTTTCCAGACTGCCTCAGGGGCGCGCTCAGTGGGAGGGGGATAGGCAATAGCCAAAGGCTGTTGGGCGGTTTCTGCCTGTTTTACCCAGGTAGCCCATTCAGCCCACCCAGCGGGGCACCGAGTGACGACCAGAGCATTTGCCATATCTGATGTCCGTGCTGCGAGCATTGCCTCTGAGGGCTGCCCCAATGACTGAGGGAAGCTGGTGCCATCAACGGCTTCTCCCGCTGGTTCCTGCCGCCAATCTAGAACTGGTTCCTGAAACTGGGTAAGGGCAGCGCGAGACTGTGACTGGGCAGCACGAACGGCAACCAGCCGCGCCCGGTATTGCTTTTGAAACGTATTAAAATCCAGCTCCACCACGACATCACAGCGGCCCTGAGGCAGGTCCTCAGCATAATGGTCCCACCACTCCGCAGGGAAGCCAACCTGAACCGTATCATCCCAGAGCTTAAACTCGGTTCTGATAAAAGCCACCTGCCCACCCCGCTGGTCTTTAATGCGGCGGTGCCAGGCCCCTGTAACCCAGCAATCCGAAATCAATAGCCGGGGTACAGGGTTGCCCATGCCGTAAGGTTCCAACAGCTTGAGTGCCCGAAATAGCTCTTGGCCCAAGTCAGCTACGGTGACAGTTAAATCAATTGCCAGCACCGGTCCCCCTGCCCCCGGCTGCTCTCCCTTAAACTCCCGGACCTCCCGGTTTAGGGCAGCGGTAAATAGGGCTAGGTTTTCGGCAGGCAGACTCAGTCCAGCCGCTAGGGGGTGGCCGCCATAGTTTTTGAGCAGGTGTGCCTGAGTTTTAAATAGGTCGTAGAGATCCAGACCTGGTATGGAACGGGCCGATCCCCGCGCCATCCGGTTTGAGTTTGAGCTAGAAGGCTCAGAGGCAAGCGGGTCAAGGCTGAGTAGAAGGGTTGGACGACCATACTCCTGGGCAATCTGACCCGCCACTAGTCCTAAAATCCCGGTGGGCCACTGTTCATCTGCCAGGACAATGACCTCCGTAGTCGCCAGATCGAGCTGAGCCAGTTTTCCCCTGGCCTGATTCAACAGGTCTCGCTGCAGAGCTTTGCGGCGGGTATTGGCCAGCTCTGCCTCCAGGGCTAGGGTACGACAGTGCTCGGGGTCTTGGCTGGTTAGCAGCTCAACGCAGAAGCGAGCGTCGCCGTGAATCCGGCTGATGGCGTTGATTCGAGGCCCAATACCAAAGGAAATATCTGTTGGACGGTCGCCCGTGCGTTTGCAGAGAGCCAGTAGCTCAGCTACTCCCGGACGCCGGGGGGACGATGTTTGCAGGTGGCTTTGCAGCTGCTCTAGTCCCCGCTGGGCCAAATAGCGGCAGTCTCCGGTTAGCTCGACTAAGTCGGCAACTAGGCCGATTGCTACCAGATCTAGGAGATCTTCTAAGGGAGCAGTGGATGGTACCGGCAGGGACTCGTACAGAGCTTCGATCAGTTTGTAGGCGACCGCAACACCCGACAGGGTCTGCAGGGGATGGCCCAAGGGCAGAGTGCGAGGATTGATTAGGGCCACCACCGGGGGGCGCTGGGCTGGTAGGGTATGGTGATCAGTAATAATTACTTCCATGCCTAGCTGGTGGGCGTAGTCGATCTCGACTAGGCTGGTACTGCCTGTATCGCAAGTAATCAGCAGCTGACAGCCCCACTCAGCTAGCTGCTCTAACCCTGCTGTTGATAGCCCATGGGACTCTGTGAATCGGTTGGGAATGTAGTAGCGCAGGCGGCTATCAGGGGGCAGCAGCGGCTTCAGCCCTTCCCATAAGACGGCGGTGGCGGTGACGCCATCGGCATCAAAATCACCCCAAATAGCTACTTTTTCTAGGGAAGCTGGTGGGGTGGTTGGGTGTACTGTCTGCTTTAGCCGCTCCACTGCCCAAGTCATTTCCTCTCCAAAGGCAAACGGACTGGTAGGACAATAGGCATCGGGCCGAAGAAAGCCTTTTAGCTGAGCTGGCTGCTGCACTTGGCGCTGCCATAGCAACTGCGCTGCATAGTGTAGAGGCAGAGACGCGGCAGCAGGACAGGCTTGGCGAATGATATTGATCCAGTCTGCAGGCGGCTGGGAAGAGTCTGACGGCAGCTGCCATTGGGGGGTCGGCTTTGGCATAGTACCCATTTATTATCTTGGGGTGACTTGATCCTAGCAACAAGTCACGGTCACAAGCTTGGGTCACCAGAGAGGGCAGCTGAGCTCGCTTTGCCTTGGTCTGGTTGGCGGTTGGGCGAGTGCAGCAAAAAATCAAAAATTAATAGGGATGATTGAAAGACCAACAGGGATAATTAGTAGGGATTAATAGCGTAACTCTCTACCAAAACCGATAATTTTGGACAGGGGCCTCTAACTATTCGCTGCTTGTTAGTGCAGAACTATAATTTAATTTTTAATGGCTGAGACTCTGCAGGATAATTAAAGACTAAACTGCACGCAGTGGGAAATAGGGAGCAAGCTGAGCAGCCCTTTCCCGTTGCCCTTGAACAGCTCCTTAAGCAGCTAACGATATCATTGCCAGGAACCAGCAAGAGTCGCCACCCGTGGACGAGGCTTTTCAAACCAACCTGCTCATTGTGGATGATGATGCGATCAGCCGAGGGCCATTAGCGCGCCTTTTGACCCATCATGGATTTCTGGTGCGCGAACTTCAGAATGGAGAGGAAGTGTCTGCTGCTGTTGCTGATGTTTTGCCTGACCTGATTCTGCTGGACATTTTACTGCCCGATACTGATGGCTATGAAGTTTGCCGACGCCTCAAGGAGCAGCCGCGCGTTCGAGAAGTTCCTGTTATTTTCCTGAGTTCCCTGGGGGATTCTTTAGATAAGGTCAAAGCTTTTGAGGCGGGGGCCGCAGATTATGTGACCAAGCCATTTCAGCCTCAAGAGGTGCTGGCGCGGGTGCGTAACCAGGTGAATCTCTACCGTCAGCGTCGGCAGCTGAGCCAGCAGAATGCGCTGTTGCTGGAGGAAGTGCGCGATCGCAAACAAGCCGAGCAGGCGCTACGGGCTGCAGAAACCAAGTACCGCAGCATTTTTGAAAACTCCACTGCGGGCATTTTCAAAACCACTGGCAACGGTACCTACATCAGCGTTAACCCTGCCCTAGCGCGCATGTACGGCTATGACTCGCCGGAAGAAATGATGGCGATCGTGACAAACATCGACGGCCAAATCTACGCCCAGCCTCAGCGGCGAGATGAATTGACTGCATACCTCAAGCGCTACTCCAAAATCCAGGATGCCGAGTCAGAAGTCTACCGCAAAGACGGCAGCCCCTTCTGGATTAGTGAGGACATTTGGGCCGTTTGTGATGAGGGGGGCCGGTTCCTCTACTACGAAGGCATTGTTCACGACATCAGCGAACGTCGTCAGATGGAAACGGAGCTGCGACAGCAGCGGCAGCAGGCCGACCGACTGCTAATCAACATTCTGCCTTACCAAATTGCCCAGCGGCTAAAGGTCGGCACCCGCACGATTGCTGAAAGCTTTGACCAGGTAAGCGTGCTCTTTGCCGATCTGGTAGACTTCACAGCGGCCTCCAGCGAGATGACGCCCCGCGCACTGGTGAAGCTGCTGAATGAGATTTTCTCGATCTTTGATCAGCTGGCGGTTTCCCATTCCCTTGAAAAAATCAAAACTCTGGGAGATGCCTACATGGTGGCAGGCGGGCTACCTACGGTTCGGCCTGACCACACGATGGCGATCGCCCGCATGGCCTTGGATATGCGAGATGCAATTCAGCATTTCCAACGGCCCGATGGTAAACCCTTTCAGCTGCGGATCGGCATCAATACAGGGCCAGTAGTGGCCGGTGTGATTGGCCGCCGCAAGTTTGCCTATGATCTGTGGGGCGATACCGTCAACATCGCCAGCCGGATGGAGGCAACTGGCGAACCCCAACGCATTCAGGTCACTCCCGGCCTCTACGAGTGCCTGAAGGACGAATTTTTATTGGAGAAGCGCGGCTTTGTAGCGGTTAAAGGTCGGGGCCAGATGACGACCTACTGGCTGATTGGCCGCAATTAATTGGCCACAGTTGAACGCTGCAGTGAAAAACGGCTGTAGCTAAACAGCATGGGAGCGGAAAGATGGTTGTGCTTTCGTCAGAGTTGCAGCAGCGCCTGAGTGTGCCGCTTGAAGTTGGGCCGGTTCAGCTACAGAGCCGGGTGCTACAGTCGCCCCTGTCGGGGGTAAGCGATCGCGCCTTTCGCCAGCTAGTGCGCCGCTATGCCCCGGTTTCAATGCTCTACACTGAAATGGTTCAGGCCGCCGGGCTGTGCCATGCCCAGGAGCTGGAGCTGATCATGGCGGTGGGAGCGGAGGAGCAACCCATCAGCATTCAGCTATTTGACTGCCGCCCTGACTTCATGGCAGAAGCAGCCCGCAAAGCTGTGGACGAGGGAACCTTGACCATCGATATCAATATGGGCTGTCCGGTGAATAAGGTCACCCGCAAAGGCGGCGGCTCTTCCCTGCTGCGCGATCCTGAAACGGCAGAGGCCCTTGTGCGCGCGGTTGCTCAAGCTGTGGCGGTGCCGGTTACGATCAAAACCCGCATTGGTTGGGACGATGCAGAGATCAATGCAGTGGCCTTTGCGCAGCGAATGGAGGCCGCCGGAGCCCAAATGCTGACCCTCCACGGCCGAACTCGAGCCCAGGGCTATCACGGGCCTGCCCGCTGGGAGTGGATTACCCAAGTCAAAGCCGCTCTGTCAATTCCGGTTATTGCCAACGGCGACATTGTGTCAGTTGAGTCAGCCGTGCGCTGTTTGGAGGAGACCGGGGCTGACGGCGTGATGTGCTCAAGAGGCACGCTGGGCTATCCTTTTTTGGTCGGAGAAATCGATCATTTCCTCAAAACCGGGCAACGCCGTCCTGTTCCGTCCCTAGCTGAGCGGCTGCAGTGCGCCCGCGACCATTTGCAGCTGCTCTGGCAATACAAAGGCCAGCGGGGTATCTACCAGGCCCGCAAGCACATGAGCTGGTACGTGACTGGGTTTGCTGGGGCTGCCCAACTGCGCCAGCACCTGTGCCGAATTGAGTCGGTGGAGGAAGGTTATCGGCTGCTGGATGAGGCATTACTGCAGGTGGTTTAGAAGAAAGCAGCGGGCAGAAGCAATAAAAACACCTTCTACCCGCTGCCCCTTGACATTTGACCCCTGTATTCCAAACCCAGCGTTCGGATAACCGTCCTGCAGAGGGGCGGCACATCCAGCTTGGAGGTTTAGGATAATATAAGTTGATACCTGGATGGGTTCTCATATCCTGGGAATTTATTGCTATCTGGGTTAAGTACTCATACCACCAGAGTCCATGACCTCGTACGCCACTTCCACCGCTCGAGCTGATATAGGTGAATTGCGCCGGTTGAGAAGCCTGTTGCCGCCTGAACTGCAAAGTTGGGTGACGGTTGAGGCAGCTACTGATATTTCGCCGCCTCTAATCACCTGTGAAGAACTGGGTAAAGACCAGATCGAGGTCCAGGTGGATTTGATTAAGTGGGAGCAGCTGGCGTTAGATCAGCGAAACCTGCTGTTCTGGCATCAGGTGGGACGCATTCAGAATGACACGATTCCCCGGGATGGTTGGGAAATGGCGGCACTTGCCATTGGTCTGGGGGGTGCAGTCGGTGAGCTCTGGGTGCAAGATGGGCTGTTGCTGATGTTGGCTCTGTCGCTGTGTGGCTTCTCCGGGTGGCGGCTGTATCGGCGCAACAACAATCAAAAGACTTTGGAAGAATCAATTGAGGCGGATGAACGGGCAATTGCGATCGCAACCCGCTTCGGCTATACCTTGCCCAATGCTTACAAGAGCCTCGGTAGCGCGCTCAAGACCCTGATTGAGCAGACTCCCAAAAAGCGACAGCGCGATCGCTACATCAAGCGTCTAGAGGCCCTGAAAAAGAGTGCTTCTAGGGCCAAAGAAAAGGCCCGGACTGAGCGCAGCGATATGCGTTCTGCCTATTAATCACGCTGCCTGTTGCTTGAGCAGCTTGCCGACGGCCACCTTGACCGCTGTACTACCAGATTTCTGCCCCACCTATTTTGACTCAGCAAGTCAGAACAGGTGGGGTTTTGGTTTACTATTCCCCATGCTGCTGCCTCTTGCCTGCTCATGAAGGTCTTAGGTGCAGCGGCTGTTGTGGGTTGGGGGGATGGTTAAACGGCTCTTTTGAGCCACTGCAAGCTCATGTTAAGCTCCTGTGAGATCTGTAAAAGCTAGTCTAAGAACGCCAAATCCTAGCTGTAGCTGGGCATGCGCCTGAGTTGTGACGCCAATTAATGCACCTGTGATATGGAAAACCTATGGATGGTGTGCTAATTAAAGTATGGCAATTAAGTGAGTTTTGGGTACTCTATCTAGATAGCTTCTGTTACGGCTGCTTGAGGCTGGCTGGTATCTTAAACCAAGTGACTTAATTTAATAGCTCTAGATTCTTGATCCTTAATAGATTCTCAAATCAAGAGAGGCTACACCCCATGCCTATAAATAGGTTGAATTGGGTATTAACAGTTAACAATCTTCTGAAAACAGCCTATCTTTTATTCTAGATACCTGTTCGGCCGTAACCGTTGCATCGAGCGTTCCTGCAATCTACCGTTCGAGCGATTGTTCATGCGCATCTTAATCTACTCCTACAACTACTACCCTGAGCCCATTGGCATTGCGCCATTAATTACTGAACTGGCTGAAGGGTTAGTCAATCGAGGGCATGAAGTTCGTGTGGTAACGGCTATGCCCAACTACCCAGAGCGGACTGTCTACCCCGATTACCGGGGCCGCCTATACTGCACTGAGACGCGCAATGGAGTCTTGATTCAGCGCTGTTTTGTGGCCATTCGTCCGCAGCCAGGTCTAGTGGCTCGCCTAATGTTAGAGGGGAGCTTTATTACCCTGAGCTTTGTGCAGGCGCTGCGGGGCTGGCGACCAGACGTAATTTTGGCAACGAGCCCCTCCCTACCAGCCTGTTTGCCGGTAGCGCTGCTCAAGGCCTGGTACCGCTGTCCTAGCATTCTCAATCTGCAAGACATCTTGCCCGAAGCCGCGATTCACACCGGGCTACTGACCAATCCTGTGGCTATCCGCTGCTTTGAAGCGCTGGAGAGATTTGCCTATCGCAGTGCAGATAGGATTAGCGTAATCGCCGAAGGCTTTTGGGACAATCTGCAGAGTAAAGGGGTGCCAGCTGAGAAGATGGTCTGCATTCCCAACTGGGTAGACGTTAACTTCATTTGCCCGCTGCCCCAGGCCACCAGCCAATTTCGCCAGCGGCACCAGCTGCAGGATAAGTTTGTCGTGCTTTACACCGGCAACATTGCCCGCACTCAGGGTCTTAAAACCGCAATTCGGGCTGCCAAGGCACTGTCTGCCTACCCAGATATTGTTTTTGTGATTGTCGGAGAGCAGAACCAGCTGTGCGAACTCGACCAGCTTCGCCAGGAATTGGAGGTCAATAACCTGTTACTCCTACCTTTTGCTCCTCGTTCTGAACTGCCGGACATGCTGGCAGCTGCTGATGTGGGACTAATTATGCAAAAGCGCAATGTGGTGGGCTTTAACATGCCCTCTAAGACCCAGCTGCTGTTGGCGAGTGGGCGGCCCATCATTGCTTCAGTCCCTAGCGACGGTACTGCAGCTAAAGCTGTTTTACGCAGCGGAGGGGGCATTGTCGTCGAGCCCGAAAACCCCACAGCTCTTGTTAACGGTGTGCTGGAGCTTTACAGCGATCGCTCCAAAGTCGATCATTTGGGTCAGCAGGGGCGGCAATACGCCCTCGAAAACTATTCCTTCGAGCAGGCTGTAGATCGCTACGAGCGTCTTATGCGAGCTTTAACGGATCCGCTCACAGGGGTAGACAGCCTGAAGGCGGGTGAGTCTTTACGCCGGTTTGCCCCAGGTTTGGAGAAGGGCAAAGTCTAAGGGGTCTCTTGCCAGAGTCTGCTGCCCTTAAAATTTGACCTGGGAAGAGAGTGTTAAAACCACTGACAATTTGATGAATGGGCGGCAAAATGTCCCTACATGACAGCATCATTGGCGAGATTTATGCGCCCTATTCGCACCTTTAATGTGACGCCCTCTTTGCCAGCCCAGCTGGAGCCTCTGCGGAAGCTGGCCTATAACCTGCACTGGGATTGGGATACTGACGCGACTGACCTGTTTCGACGTCTGGACTCTGACCTGTGGGCGTCTAGCCGCTACAATCCGGTTTTGATGCTGGGCACCATTAGTCAAACCCGACTGCAGGAAGTTGCAGAAGATGAAGGGTTTTTAGCCCAGATGAATCGAGCGGCTCAACGGCTTGAGGACTATCTACAGAACCGAACCTGGTTTAAGAAGCATCGCTCTAACATCGTTTCAGGTGAATGCTACGCCTACTTTTCGATGGAGTTTGGGCTGACCTCTTGTATGCCCGTCTACTCTGGAGGGCTGGGGGTGCTGGCGGGAGATCACCTGAAGTCAGCCAGCGATTTAGGTCTGCCCCTGGTGGCTGTGGGGCTGCTTTATCAGGAGGGGTACTTTGCCCAGTACTTCAATGCCGACGGCTGGCAGCAAGAACGCTACCCCATCAACGACTTCTACAACATGCCGCTGCACCTCGAGCGAGATGCCCAAGGAGAAGAGCTGCGAATTGCTGTAGGGTACCCTGGGCGCGTGGTTTATGCGCGGGTCTGGCGGGTTCAGATAGGCACGGTGCCGCTGTATCTCCTCGACACCAACATTGAACCCAACACGCAGTACGACCAGGATATTTGCGATCGCCTCTACGGCGGTGACATTGACATGCGAATCCACCAGGAGATCATGCTGGGCATCGGTGGAGTTCGTATGCTTAGGGCCTTGGGCCTGATGCCCACTGCCCACCACATGAACGAGGGCCACTCTGCCTTTCTGGCGCTAGAGCGGATCTCAATGCTGATGGACGAAAACGGATTGACCTTTGCTGAGGCCAAACAGGTCGCTCAGGCCGGACAGCTTTTTACTACCCATACGCCTGTGCCTGCAGGCATTGACCTCTTCCCGCCTGACAAAGTGCTTTACTACTTGGGGCACTATGCTAAGCGGTTTGGCTTGGCTGATGAAGAGTTTTTGGCTCTAGGGCGGGAAAACACAGGAGACTTTTCAGCCCCTTTCAGTATGGCCGTGCTGGCTATCAAAATGGCGACTTTTGTCAACGGCGTTAGCAAGCTACATGCTGAGGTCTCCCGCCAGATGTTTGTGGGGCTTTGGGCAGACCTGCCGCTAAATGAAGTGCCGATTCGCGCCATTACCAATGGGGTTCATGCTCGCAGCTGTGTCGCCAAGTCAACCCAGGAACTCTACGACCGCTATTTAGGACCCAAGTGGTCTCAGGCTGGCCCCACCGATGCCGTTTGGAATCGGGTCTATACCATTCCAGACGAAGAGCTGTGGCGCAACCACGAACTCTGCCGATCTCAGCTCGTGGTTTATGTGCGGGAACGGTTGACCAAGAGCATGGTAGAGCGTGGGGCCTCGTCCCATGAGGTGGTAGATGCTCAGGAAGTGCTCGATCCCTTTGTGCTGACTATCGGTTTTGCCCGTCGATTTGCTACCTATAAGCGAGCCACTCTGTTTTTGCGAGATGTAGAGCGCATTCGTCAAATCATTCAAGGAGATGGCCACAATCGCCGAGTGCAGTTTGTTATTGCTGGAAAAGCTCACCCTAAAGACATTCCCGGTAAAGAGCTGATCCGTAACATCATTCACTTCACCCGGGATGAAGGGCTGAGCCGATCGATTGTTTTTGTGCCCAACTACGACATTCACCTGTCGCGGGCAATGGTAGCAGGCTGTGATGTCTGGCTCAACAACCCGCGTCGGCCCCGCGAGGCGTCTGGCACTAGCGGTATGAAGGCAGCGATGAACGGTTTACCTAACTTAAGCGTGCTCGATGGTTGGTGGGATGAGGCCGACTATGTACGCACTGGCTGGCCAATTGGATCGGGGGAAGATTATGACGAGCCAGACTATCAGGATGACGTAGAGGCCAATGCCCTCTATGAACTGCTAGAGAAAGCCGTTGTGCCCCTATTTTACAACCGCGACAAAGACGAGATTCCTCGGGGCTGGGTGGCTAAGATGAAAGACGCCATTCGACTCAATACGCCGCTCTTTAATACTGCCCGCATGGTGCAAGACTATGCTGAGCAGGGCTACTTTGCGGCTAGCGATCGCTGCGCCACTTTTGGCTTGCAAGACTTTAAACCAGCTCGGGAACTAGCCCATTGGCAAACACACATTTTTGAGCACTGGTACGACATGCGGATCGAGGAAATTGCTATCTCAGAAGCGACTGATTTAAAGGTGAATCAGAGCTTTCAGGTAGAAGCCCGGCTGCATTTGGGTGCCTTAACCCCCGACGATGTTCAGGTGGAGCTGTATCAAGGTGTAGTCAGCGTGGACGGCGAAATTCATAGCGGTATCGCCACTCCTATGACCTATCGGGGTCAAGATCCCCAGGGCAAGCGTCTATACACCGTTGAAGTTACTTACACTACCAGTGGGCTGCAGGGCCTATCCCTACGGATTTTGCCGCAGCACCAATATCTCAACAGCTCCTACGACATGAAACTAATTCTCTGGGCTCAGCCTGAAAGTGTGAAAATTACGGCTGATGAGAGTTTTAGCCGCACCCAAATGGCGTCAGAGACGGCAGCTTTACTGTAGCTAGTGGTATCTAAATGGGGCTGTAAACTGTCCTTAAACTCCTGCCTACTAAATTCCAGTAGGCAGGAGTTTTTTAATTGGACTTCTGCATGATTTCGGGGAGTTTTTTGAGGGCAGGATCGCTGCTCCAAACCTCCAGGGCTTTGGTGGCGACCAGGAAGACCAACCCTACTGAAAGCAGCAGGATCAGGGTGGAAAAGAATTTATTGAGAATTGGAGGAAAGTAAATACGCATGATAAGGCTCCTAAATCAGGTTGAGGGGAAGAATAACAGCGACTGAGCTGAACTTTAGGGGCTTAATAGAAGAAGGATGTTCCAATGTCTGAGAAAAGCTATCAGTGAAAACGCTTATTAGTTAAAACTTCACGTTTTCAGGCCAGGATAAGAACATTTTTTAGGGCCTTCCCTCTGCTAGAGAGTCTTATCTACTGTGATTTTTCTCTAGCTGTGGTTACGAAATATTAATTTATAGATTAGGGGTGTATGGCTCGATACTTTTGTCTGGAATTTTGAGCGCAGAGGAAGTATCAATGGAAACAGGGAGATCTGCGTGAGTTCACTAGCTCCCGAGGCGATACTGCTCTATTGGCTATTGTCAACCTTTCAGGCTCAGTCCTATGAAGACAGCTATCCATCTGCTCTGCGCTGGTATCTTCTGGATCTGGAATCTTTGCTTTCTGCTGCTGATTTACTTTGGTCTGCTGCCCCTGAGTGGATTTGAGGTGGTGCGGGCAATGGTAGATGGCACCATTCCTTTTCCTTTTGTCGTCAGCCTAGTCGGTATCTTGGTAGTGCCGCCTGTCTGTACGGGACTAGGCTTTTGGCGACTGCGGCGGCACCCGGTACTCCTGATGCGCCTGTTTTATGGTATCGAAGCACCGCTACTGGGATTACTACTGCTGCGACTGTTTGTTTTGCGGGAAACGACTCCCGGAAGCGCGTTTGTACTGGCCGCCTTTGGTTTTGCCATTGCTACGTTTGCGCTGGAGCTATTTTTTGGCTACGCCGCTTATCAAAAGCCGTTGGCTTGGTTTCAGATGGCTACTCACAGCCTGGTGCTGATGGTAGGGCTCTATGTGGGCGGTATTTTGCTGTTCTATACGGTGCCTGCGCTCTGCGTTTTTCTCTACACCTTTGTTACCAGCTTGCTGCAGGGCGACTGGTGGCGGGATGTCTTTCGGGCTATGACTGGCAGCCCCTGGCATTCAGTGCTGTGGGGGACAATGTCGCTGTTTTTGTTTGGCTTTAGCTGCACTTTGTTTGTAGCGATGCCTTACGGTCTGGTGAATCTATACACCCGCTCATGGGGACGCATTCTAACTGCCTTTGGGCGGCAGCATGGGTGGCGACAGGGCGGGCTGGTGACGGGGGGGGTTGCGATCGCAACCCTCCTACTCTTCATCCAGACCCAAGCCCAACCTCAAGTTAAGGCGTTCCAGCTGCTCGACCCCCTACCCCAGACTGAGGTAGCCCGTCAGGCAGTCTTGGCCCAGTCTGAAACAGTGCGCCAGGGTCTGACCAATGCTTACCTCCAGTCTTATCGCTACCTCAGTCCTTGGCCAGAAAGCAACGCCCTAGCCAGCTGGTATCAAAGTCTGTTCAATTTATCGTTAGATCAAGCTCGATTTTGGCAGAACTGGCATAACCGGTTTTTATCGCCCTTTCTCTATCAGGGCCAACGCTCAGACGATGGCAAAGCGGCTCAGCTATATGCTCAAGTTTTCGATCAGCCCATTCAAAAGGCAGAACGCCAGCCGATTCAGCAGGCTCTGCAGTCCACTGTAAACCGGGAGGAAACCAAGGCAGGCCTGCTAAATATCAACCAGGAAATTGTCTATCTGGCTCAGCAGCAGGTCAGCGTCCAGGAGCAGGGCGACTGGGCCGAGGTGACCCTGTTTGAGCGCTATGAAAACAACACTCCCCAAGACCAAGAAATCTTTTACTCCTTCTCTTTGCCCGAGAGTGCCGTCATTACAGGTCTGTGGCTGGGCGATGACCTACAGCCGCAGACCCGCTATCCGTTTGTGGTGTCACCTCGGGGAGCTGCCCAAAAGGTCTACAACGAAGAGGTTGAGCGAGGACAGCGCCAAGCTCCTACCGATCCGGCCTTGCTAGAACAAGTCGGGCCACAACAGTACCGCCTGCGAGTTTTTCCCATTCCGCCTCGCAATACGGTCGAAGGGCGGCCTGGTCGCACAGACCTATGGCTGACCTACAAAGCTCTGCCGCAGAATGATCAATGGCCTCTACCCCAGCTGACCGAGAAGCGCAGCATCTACTGGGATCGCAAGACCGCTCATCTGCGCCCTCAGGGCACGACAAAGCTAGACCAAGATACCTGGCTTGAAGCAGGAATTCCAGTCGCGGCTTCAGTTCAGCCTCGTCGTCATCAGGCCGTTTTTCCAGAAGGGTACCGGGTAATTGCTGAACCGCTGTCGGGCACAACCGCTCCGCTACAGGGGCAACGTCTGGCCCTAGTTATGGATACCTCTTACAGTATGCAGGCCCAGTCAAAGCGTCTGGCTAAGACGGTGCAGGAGCTGGAGCGCATCGGCAACAACAACACTCTTGACTGGTATGTAGCAGGGGCCGAAGATACCCCTCAGCGCCTAGACAAAGCCCCCAATCCGAAAGACCTGCTCTTTTTTGGCAGTTTGCAGTTATCTGAGATGCTGAAACAGTTTGAGCATCTACAGGAAAGTCGCTCTTACGATGCCATCATTCTGGTTACGGACGAGGGCAGCTATGAGCTGGCCAACAATGAGGCCGAGGTTCCTCCGCCGGATGCGCCACTTTGGGTACTGCACTTGGGCGGGCACCTGCCATCGGCCTATCAGGATGCAGTGCTACAAGCGATTCAAGCGAGCCGAGGAGGTGTGGCGACTGAGGTGAGTGAGCTGCTCCAGCGACTAGCAATGAACCGTCAAGATAGCCGGGTCGCAAGCGTGGCAGATGGGTATGTGTGGCGTGTGGAGCCTGTCTCTGCTGACCAAAGTACAGATGTAAGTGCGCCTGATTTTATCGCATTGGCAGCCCGTCAACTCATTCTCAAGCTCGGTCGAGATGGCGATATGGGGCAGCTAGAGCAGCTCGATCGGGTGCATGCCATTGCTAAACGCAGTCAAATTGTGACCCCCTACTCGTCGATGCTAGTGCTGGTGGATGCTCGGCAACGGGAAGCCCTACGGCAGGCAGAGGCCTCGGCAGATCGATTCAAGCGCCAGGTCGAGACGGGCAACGATACGCTGACTCAACCAGCCAACCTGCTCAACGACCCTGCTAGCGCCCCCGAACCGGGAGTGCTCCTGGGCCTAGGCGGCCTTGCAGCTGTGCTGTGGCTGCAGCGGCGTTCGCAAAACAGAAAGATGCCCTGGATCAACAGAGGCTAATTCCGCTAGCAGGACTACTCAGAGCGGAGAGCTTACGCGTCAGGCTAGGCTCTCCGTTGGCCCCTAGCCTCAATTTGTGGCTGTCCCGCTTAGGGGCGCTTGCCCTACTGTGTTCGGGCCAAAACACTCCAGCGGTACACCTGCCAACGCAACCACAGCCGAATAGGCCCAGTCTGTGGGCCTTACGTCAGAGAAAGGAGATAAAAACTGACCCGGTGGGCACTCCAATGTCCCCTGAGCAATCCCTGTCTCTTCAGCAGTAGGGGCATCGGCTTGTACAGAAATCTCTTGAGTGCGCTCTGACACAGGAAATGAATCAGCACTGATTTCAGCGGCTGCAGTTGGCACAATTGCAAACAAAATGGCTGCAGCAGCGAGTGGAGTCAGCAACCTCATAGGTTTCACCTTGGCAAACTGCTTCTATGCTAGCTATTTGATTTATTGTCTGTGGGTGCTTGGTAAAGAGCGCTTAGCTGGTTCTTGGCATCACTTTGAAAACCTCTGATCTCCTGTTCAAGGTTTGAAGCAAAATTTCATTCCCTCTTCTATAGGCTCCAGTAAAGCTTGTTCTTCCGGCGTTAAATCCTTTTTCGGGTGGTGCTTCCTAGCTATTTTTTCTTCTCGCGGTTTAGGATTACTCCCTTTGAATAAGGACTTGTTCAAATAAAAAAGGGGTGAACTTGTGTTCACCCCTAGTACATGTCTAAATTACCAGAGCTTATTCAACGCCTTCAATTCGGTCTTCAACTTCTTGGTACAGCTCTTGCAGGCGCTCCAGGTTTTCGTCGCTGGTTTCCCAGTAGCCGCGACCGTTGACCTCCAGCAGGGTAGAAACCATCCGGCGGAAGGAGTGGGGGTTGAGGTTCATGAGGCGCTTGCACATCTCTTCATCCTGAATGAAGGTGGTGTTGACGTCTTCATAGACCCAGTTGTCCACTGCATCAGCGGTAGCTGACCAGCCCATAGTGTTGACCAAGCGCTTCGACAGTTCCCGGACCCCTTCGTAGCCGTGGGAGAGCATACCCTCGTACCACTTCGGGTTAAGCATCTTGGTGCGGGCATCTAGGCGGACGGTTTCAGAGAGGGTGCGAACCTGAGCGTTAGCGGTGGTAGTGTCGGCGATGTACGCAGATGGGGCTTTGCCGTCGTCTCGCAGGCTGGCTACGACCTTGGTAGGGTCAGAGTCAAAGTAGTGGGATACATCAGTGAGAGAGATCTCCGAAGAGTCGAGGTTCTGGAAGGTCACCTCTGCCGTCTTCAGCGCCGTCTCAAACATGTCTCGGCTGTTGTCCATCACGCCTGGGTTGTCGGAGTTGAAGGCAAAGGACTTGCGCTTCAGGTACATCTCCTGGAGTTCTTTTTCCTCTTCCCAACTGCTGTTTTCGACGGCTAGGTTGATGTTGGACGAGTAGGAGCCAGAAGCGTTAGAGAAAATTCGGGTCGCTGCCTGACGGACGGAAATGCCCATTTGCTCAGCCTGCTCTAGTGCATGCTTGCGAACGAAATTCATCTCCAGCGGTTCGTCAGCTTCAGCTGCCATCTTGACTGCTCGATCTAGCAGCGCCATCTGGTTAATGAACAGATCTCGGAAGACGCCGGAGCAGTTCACGACAATGTCTACCCGAGGACGACCCAACTCTTCTAAGGAAATCAGCTCTAGCTTGTTGACCCGGCCTAGAGAGTCGGGGACGGGCTTGGCTCCGACAAACCAAAGCATTTGTGCCAGGGACTCGCCGTAGGTTTTGATGTTGTCGGTGCCCCAGAGCACGGTGGCAATGGTTTCGGGGTAGCGACCGCCGTTTTCCTGGCGCTGCCGCTCTAGCAGGCGCTCCACTACGATCCTGGCCGACTGCACCGCTGCGGTGGTGGGAATGGACTGGGGATCGAGGGCGTGGATGTTTTTGCCGGTGGGTAGCACATCTGGGTTGCGGATGGGGTCGCCGCCGGGGCCGGGCAGTACGTATTCGCCTTCTAGTGCTTTCAGCAGTCCGCCCAGTTCCTGGTCGGCGCAGATCTGCTCTAGGCAAAACTCCAGGTACTCCATTAGAGGCTTGAGGGGCTCGCTGTCTACTTTGGTATAGCCTGCCTCATGGAGGGCTTTGATCCAGGGCTCTTTGCGGCCAATGTTGAAGAAGTTGAGGCGAGACACCATCGAGACGCGACCTTCGGCGTCGATCTGCTCATGCACCAAGGCGCTGACCGCTGAGCGCACCCCCTGGGTAATGTCGTAGAGCAGCTGCACGTCAGTCAGTACACCGCGATCGCTATTGGCGTAGATCTCGTCGATGTCGCGGCCTAGGCTTTCAGCAATGATCCGCTGCAGACTCTTGATGCCTTCTTCTTCGCGATCGAGTCCGGCAATGTTGACTAGAGTTGCGATCGCTTCTTCAGCACTGGGCGGCTTGCCGATCACGTGCAGGCCACAGGGCAGCAGGCGTGACTCGATCTCCATCAGCTTGATGTAGATTTTGCCGACTAGCCCATCGCGCTCCTCAGCCGATAGCGTGGCTGCATCGAGGGAACCTGGCTCTCCGGCTAGCTCCTGAATGTCTTTGTCAAGGTTGCACTGCCGCGCCGTCTCGATCACAGCGTTGACAATCTGGATTGCCCGACCGCTGTCCTTTTGAGACTGATAAGAGCCGATCAGCTCGCTCAGTTCCTTTAAGCCCTTGTAGAGACCGGCATTTTCCGCTGGGGGAGTGAGGTAGCTGATGGTCTCGGCATAGGCCCGGCGCTTGGCAATAGTTGCCTCTGATGGGTTATTGGCTGCGTAGTAATAGAGGTTAGGCGTGGTGCCGATCAGGTTGTCGGGGTAGCAACTGCCCGACATGCCCATCTGCTTACCGGGCATAAACTCTAGCGAGCCGTGGGTGCCAAAGTGCAGCACCGCATCTGCGCCCCAGATTTTGTCTATGAACGTGTAGTAGGCGGCAAAGCCGTGGTGAGGGCTGGCTGAGCGGGAGAACAACAGCCGCATCGGGTCGCCCTCGTAGCCAAAGGTAGGCTGCACACCGATAAAGACATTGCCAAATGCCTTGCCGTATACCAGCATGTTCTCGCCGTCGGTATTGAGGTTGCCCGGCGGGGGACCCCAGTTTTCCTCTAGCCGCTCGGCGTAAGGGGTTAGGGCCTGGTATTCCCGGACAGGCATTTTATAAGCAACGTTGAGTTCGGGGCTGTTGTACTGGGCTTGGGCATCGTGAATCACCTCAAGCATCAGGGCTTCGGCAGACTCTGGCAGGTCTTGCACGTCGTAGCCATTGTGCTTCATAGCCTCCAGCACTTTGTAGATGGAGCCAAACACGTCGAGGTAGGCAGCCGTGCCCACGTTGCCTTTGTCTGGTGGGAAGCTGAAGATAGTGATGGCCAGCTTCTTATCGATCTTGGGCTTGCGGCGCAGGTTGGCCCACTTCATGGCCCGTTGGGAAATCACCTCAATCCGGTCCTGGAGGGAGATGGCCCGCCCGGTAATGCCGTCACGGCCGGAGAGCACGATGGGTTCAATTGCGCCATCGAGTTCGGGGATTGCCATTTGCAGCGCCACCTGAATCGGGTGCAGACCCAGGTCGCTGTCTTCCCACTCTTCAGTGGTCTGAAAGACTAGGGGCAGGGCCACCATGTAGGGGCGATTGAGTTTTTTCAGCGTCTCAATCGCTTTAGGGTGATCTTGGCGGGCTGGGCCTCCGACTAGCGCGAAGCCAGTCAGAGAAACGGCAGCATCAATGATTGCCTTGCTGGTATCGACTGGGTCGAAGAAAAAGGCCTCTACTGGTTTGGAGAAATCTAAGCCCCCAGAGAAGACGGGAATAACTCGCGCGCCCAGGTACTCTAGCTCCTGCACCATGGCCACATAGTGAGCATCGTCGCCCGTCACTAGGTGAGTGCGCTGTAATACTAGACCCACGCAAGGAGCCAGCGGATCCTTGAGATCGTCGGCAACGTCGCGGCGAGAGTTGTGCCAGTTCAGGTATTCCTTGACATCCTCAAACATGGCGGGTGCAAGGGGATGCCAGATACCCATATCAGGGAAGGTTTCGGGATCCCGATATTGTAGGGCCAGTGCTGTATTGGCCTCAGCTCCATCGCCCTTTTTCAAAACGTAGCGGTCGGCCAGCATCAGCAGGAAGTTTTCTAGGTTCTCCGAGGAGCCGCCCAGCCAATATTGGAAGCTGAGCATGAAGTTGCGGGCATCCTGGGCCTTCTCCATCGGCAGGTACTTGAGTACGCTAGGCAGCGTCCGCAGGAGTTTCAGCATGGCGTCTTGGAAGCCGCTGCCGGAGTTCTCCTTGCGCTTCTTCATGAAGTTGGCGATCACGCTCTTAGACTGGCCCAGCTGCGCCATTGAGAAGCTGCCCATCTTGTTGAGGCGCATGACCTGAGGCATGGAGGGAAAGACCACCGCCACATCCAGATGGTCGCGGTGAGGCTGCACAGCAGTCACCACTTTGTCAGCTAGATCTTCAATGAAGATCAGAGAGGCGATAAAAATATTGGCCTTGGCGACATCTCGCTGGAAGGCTTCAAAGTTTTCGGCATCTCGCAGTTCTTCAATGAGATAGCCGCTGACTTCTACAGCTATCTGGGGATTGTTGGCGTTGATAGCCCGAACCGCAGCTGAGAGAGAGCTTTGGTACTGGGGCTCCAGCACGACATAGACCACTTTGACCAAGGAACGCCCATCTACACTCTCTGGGGCGATGTGTCGAATAGTGGGCTTGACGTGGGTGAACATGCAGTAAAACTCCTTGCGTTAATCTCAAGTTGCCGAAAAGTTCGTTAAAACCAGCACCTAATCTATCAGCCTAGTAACTGAAGCCAGGGGCCAAAGCTGTCATCAAAATGAACTCCAGGAGGACTGCTCAGAAACGATGGCCAGCCGCTTGTAAAAAAGTTCATTCTATGCATTTACGGATGTCGTCGCAGGCTCAATTTAACCCTTGAATTTGATCCTTAGAGGTGAGGGAGATAAAACTCCAAAAATTTTGAACTTAGAGAGATCAGAGGCTTTACAAAACAACTTCCAAGGTATAAGGAAATGTTTTTTAGCCTGTGGTTCAACAACAAGCCTACCAAACGTTTGTATCAAAAATCCTTGCCTGGTAGGGATTTGAGCCGTTAGGAGACACAAATTGAAATAAACAATCGATAAGTTTGTAAACAAAATTTACAAACTTGAGAATCGCTCACTCATGGAATTGTATCTGATTATTTAAAATAATTTTTCAGAATAAAAATAAGAACGCTCCCTCTAAGGAAGACTAATTAAGATCTAAAATGCCAGCTATTAAAAGAATTAATCTGCTTTTCTGGTGTCGCTAAAGGTTGACGCATATAAATGCCGTCAGTACCTAGATACTTTTGATGCGCCTGCGGCCTCCGTAAACAGAACAGGCTGAACGTTGCCACCTGTCTGCTGAAGAAGGACAAGCATTGAATAAAGCTAGGAAGCGATTCAATCTTGATCAGTGTCTGTGGAAGGTCGTGCTGGCATAAAATGCCGCCGCTAGGGTCTGTCAATCAAGAGCCTCTGGCTAGAGTTGCCTCCATCAGCACAGCGCTCAAAAACTCTGCCAGCCAAGATTCTTCAGGCTGACTATGGCAGCAATAGCTCAATCCAGAGGGCTTCTCCGCCTAGGAACTACTTTATTCCTGCAGCCTGAGTTCATGAAGATTCCAGAGAGAGCCGCCGATGGCCGTGTGCTGTACGCCTTCCACCTTGTTACGAACAGCCGCGAGGGAAAGCGGGTTAATTAAGTAGATGAAGGGCAGGTAGGTCTGGGTAATTTCCTGGGTTTCCCGGTAAAGTGCCCGACGCTCATCTTCATCGACGGTTTGGGCGGCTTGAATGTAAAGATCTGAAATGCGCTGTTCCCAGTCAGCAACTTCCCAGCCTTCCAGGGGTTCCTGCCCAGAGACCGCATTTTGGTTGAAGGCGTGGAGGGTGCCGTTAACTAGCCAGACATTGGCTCCACTGTTAGGTTCTAACCCTCCGGTCAGACTTAGGATGTGGGCATCCCACTCAAGGCTGTCGGACAGACGGTCTACCAAAACGCTAAAAGCAATTGGTTGAAAATCAACTTGAATACCAATTTTGGACAGATCTTGCCGGATCTGCGAGCCCATTGCCTCACGAATCTTGTTGCCAGAGTTGGTGATTAGCGTAAACCGCACCCGGTTGCCGTCGGCATCGAGCAGTTCACCTCGACCGCTGTACTGAAATCCGGCTGAGAGCAGCAGTTCGCGGGCCTTGTCAGGATTGTAGTCGTAGGTCGGAATGCCTTCTTCTGGTGCGGCATAGTAGGGACTCTGTTTGGAGATGGGGGAGGTTTGGGGTTCTCCTAAGCCTTGGAAAATATTGTTGAGCATTGTTTGGCGATCGACTGCGTAGGAGACCGCCTGACGAAACTCTAGGGTGTTGAACCAGCGGGACTTAATCGGGTCTATGAGGGGTTTGCCGTTGCGGCTGGCTTTGTTTAGGTTGAAGGTCATGAAGGTGGTTCCTAGGGCTGGACCACCGTTGTAAATACTAAAGTCGCCCCGCTCTGTCTCTCGCCGCAGCAGCGCGTAGAAATCGGGAGAAATGCTCATCAGGTCCAACCCGCCTGAGCGAAACTGCAGCAGCTGGTTGTCGGTAGATTCAATCACCTGCCAAACCAGTTCTTGAATGTAGGGCTGCGGGTTGCCCTGTTCATCTTTACGCCAGTAGTGGGGGTTGCGCTCAAACTCGACTCGCTCGCTAGGGGTGTAGCGCTTGATCCGGTAGGGGCCATTGACCACGAGCTGGCTAGGCGGAGTGTCGGAGGCCCAGGTGGAGAGAAATCGTAGGTTGCCGTTACTGTCTTTTTCTTGCACACTAGGCCGCAGCACGTGGGCGGGCAGGATCTCCATGCTGGTGGTGCGTAGGAAAGGGGCAAAGGGCTCGGGCAGGACAAACTGCACACGCCGGTCGTCTAGCTTACTGACGGTGGGCAGAAGCCCTTGCTCACCGATACGCATCACATCACGACTGCTGGTGGGAATAGCCTCATTGAAGATGACTTCGTTGTAGGTGAAGAGCACATCGTCAACGGTTAATGGCTCTCCGTCTGACCACTGCAGCCCTTCTCGCATTGTGAAGACGATAGTTTTGCCGTCTTCAGAGATCTCCCACGACTCGGCTTGGGCGGGAATAACTTCGCCGGTAATGCCATCGCCGGTGGTCAGGCCCTCAAAGGTGTAGCCAAAAACGTGGTTGGCTTCGTCGTTGAGAACGGGGTTAAAGGTTTTGGGATCGCCCAGGGAGCTCAGCACTAGCCGAGGAGTGGAAGCGGCATCGGCTCTCTGAAACTGGGAAGGGTCACAGCTGCTCAGTGCGATCGCAAATACCCCTGCCAGGACCAGCGCCGTTCCTCGCTGCCAGGGCCGGTTAATTCGGTGCAGAGCTGCAGCTGCGATCGCAAATAGGTTAGGACAGGCTTGGAGCCAGGTTTTCAGCGGTGCTGTCATGGGCTTTCCCACTTAACTTCTAACCACTATACAGGGCGGCTATGGTGGCTGTGGGCAGCAGCGCTTAGCCAAGGCCGATGGTCACTGAATTAGAGCGCGCTAGGCTTAACCACTCTCCGGTATTGGTTTGGTAGCCAACCTCAGCTAGATAGGTGCGGGTTGATTGGGCCTCGACATTTTCGCCTTCAGGCAGCGCTAGATACCAGTCTTTAGCCAGTTCGTAACACGCTTGCTGATCAATAGGCGCAGGCAAGCTCCCTGCCGCAGGCTGCCCTGTAACGTCGTATAGGCGAATCATGAGAGTTTCCCCACCCTCTTGCTTGGCTGCAGTTCGCTCCAAATCAGAAATTTCCCAGACTGTGTAAAGGCGTTCACCGCCTGTCTCTTGAGCGAGGGTCATCCAGCTGGTCGGCAGGTCGGTAAGATTATCTGGTAACAACTGGGCCAAGCGGGGATTCGCCGGAACCGCTGGCGGTTTCACTGTCCCGCCTCCCACTTCGCTGGGCACATCGAGATAATCAGGGGAATCAGCAGGAATGCCGCGCAGCGCTGCCAGCACCTCTGGGGGCAGGTCAGCAAACTCATTGCCTTCGTCAGGATTGTCGGGTCTGCTCTCGACCAGTTCTGGCTCAGGTTCGGCGGAATTCACTGCACGGGGGGCTTCAGCGGGAATGGATGTCGTTGAGCTATTGGTGGCTGAGAGATAGGAGGTATCACCTGCCAGATCCGGCTCAGGTTCGGCCTCTAAAGGCTCATCCAGCATAGATACATTGCCTGAACCAGAGAAACTATCTACCGGAGCAGGGTTAGCGTCAGGCCCTACAGCTTCAGGCTCCATAACCTCAGGCTCTACAACTTCTGCGACCTCAGGTTCTAAAACTTCAGGCCCTACAGCTTCAGGCTCTGCGACCTCAGGCTCTACAACTTCAGCCTCAGTCTCTAAAGCCTCAGGCTCTGCCACTTCAGCCGGGACCAGTGTACTGCCTGAACTTAAAGCACCGCTTGGAGGTTCTGGACCATTAGGCTGGAGGTACTCGACCAAACTCACCCGACCTGTGGGCCGTTCTGCTCTAGGCGGGTTTGGGGTTATGTCCGCAGTCGGGTTCTCTGGGGCCATGTCTCCTGACTGGCGGGTCTGAGTCGTGATGGTAGAGAGATCAATCGTGGCCCTGAGAGCCTCTGCCATCTCTTGTAAATCCTCTGGATCAGGCAGAGAAACTTCGTCTATCACCAGCGTTGCTGGGGGGGCAGCTAGCTCTGTGGGAGTGAGTGACTGTTCTGGCGTCAGTGGTGGCGCTTCCAAAATAACGGGGGCAATGGGCTGCTCCCATTCATCCGGATTGGTGATTTGGTCTGCCGTGATGAAGGCGTGTTCAGGCAGTTCAGGCTCATCGGGGAGGGCGGCTACCACAGCCTGCATGGCCGCTGGCACTTCTAAATCTGCCAGCGGGGCTGCCGGTTGTTTCAGGGTTTTGGCACTGGGTAAATCGGCAACGTCCTGCTCTAGCTCGGCGGGTACGTCTGCCTGGGGCAAGCCCGTAGACGCCTGAATTGGGCCGGGCAAGGATGCGGGTGCAGGGTCAACTAGTGATTGCAGAGTAGATTCATCTGAAATGTTGTCTGTGAGCAGATCGCCTGCTAGGTCGCTAGGATTTCTAGGCTCTAGCAGACCAGATTCAGCGGGGACAGGGTCACCGTCGCCGCCCAATTCGGCTGCTCGGCTGAGATAGGTCTGTCCTTCCTGCTGCTCTCCCATTTGAATAAGGGTGCGCCCTTTGCCAGCCCAGGCTGGACCAGAGCTCGGATCGAGTTCTAGGGCCTTGTCAAAACAAAATAATGCTTCGTCTAGCTGCCCCATATTTGCCAGCAGGCGACCTTTGCCCACCCAAGCTTCTATAGCGTCGGCATCTATTTCTAGAGCCTGGTTAAAGCTCTCTAGAGCCCGATCAGAACGGCCTAACAGTGCCAAGACGTTACCTTGGCTAGCAGTGGCTTGGGCCATAACCAGGGCGACTCCAGCCAGACTGGTGCCGGCTGCGATCGCTTTCATGCGCTCCACCTCAGCCGCCTCAATTGCGCTATTGAAATGGTTGAGAGCATCGTCATAGTGACCTGTGCTGGCTAGCCGGTTGCCCTCTGCCAAATCTGCCCTAGCCTGACTCAGTTTTTCCCCCAGAGAGGGATCTGCAGTGGCCCTAAAGGGTTGGTCTTTGACCATTGCTCCAGGAACTCCTACCCAAGCCGAATCGGGCGGTATTTCAGGGGAGGTTAGGTAGCCGTTATCGGGTACTCCAGGAGTAATGTCGTCAACTCTGGCTGAGACATCTTCGACTGGAACAGTTCCGATTGGAGCATCCTCGGCTGGAACATTTTCGACTGGAACACTGACTAGCTGGGCATTAACGTCTTCTAGTTCCTCTAGTTCAGTCTCCTCCGGGTCTTCTGGAGATCGCCGTCTGCCAAAGATGCTCCACAGCAGGCCGACTAAAATGAGCAGAATCGGAATTGCCGGAATAATCCACCAGACTGAGCGGGGTAAACCTTGCAAGGCATTGTTGATTCCAGGCGGCAAATTGGAGTTGCTGGGCAGCGCAGGCAGTTCATCCCCTCGCAGCCGTCCCTGCGGATCGCGCAGCTGCAGGTCGCCCTCAGCCAGACTGGTCACCAGATTGCCCTCGGGAGTATAGGCCAAATCGCTAACTGAGCTAGGGAGAGAACCCTCGGGCGTGGCTCGAGGATTGCCGTTGGGGTCCCACAGCCGTAAAACGTTGTCTTGACCGACACTGGCGGTTGTTTGGCTGTCGGGGCTAATCGCGATGGCTGTGACAGCCTCTTCATGGGCAGCTACCCGCTCACCTTGAGGTGTTCCGGCAGCATCCCAAAATTGCAGGGTGCCATCTGCGCCGCCGCTGACCAAAAACTGGCCGTCTGGGCTGCTAGCCAAAGCGTTGACGCCCCCTAGATGGGCCTCAACGGCTTCCCCAGCGGCGGTGCCATCGGGGTTCCACCGTCGGATAGCAGCATCGGTACCGCCAGTAATCAGGGTTTGGCCATCAGGGCTAAAGGCCACAGCCCGTACGCTGCCCTGGTGGGCTGCAATAGGACTGCCCGGTGTGCCATCAGCTGACCACCTTTGAACGCTGCCATTGTTGCTGCCGCTGGCGATTTGCTGCCCGTCGGGGCTGATTGCGAGGGCGGTTATCGGGCTACCACTGCCCTGTAGGGGCTGCCCCACCGGGTTACCCTCTCGATCCCAGCGGCGGATGGTGCCATCAGCGCTGCTAGAAACCAGGGTTTGCCCGTCGGGGGCGAAGGCCAGCCCGGTGACTAGGTTGGTGTGGGCGGGCACGGTGATCCCCAAAGCCTTGCCTTGGCTGTCGTACCACTCCAGGCGGCCATCTTGAGTGCCTCGCACGATTAATTCGCCATCGGGGCTTACGGCCAGTTGCCCAGGCAGCAGATCGGCGGTGGCTACTGTCGCGGCTTCGTCTGCTTTGGCAACGGCAACGGCTTGCTGGCCCTCTGGGTTGGTAGCAAAGCCCAAAAAGGCTTCTACGGCCAGACTGGGCTCGCCCCGGTAAACGTAGCCTCGGGGTTGGGAGTAGGGATAGCGAGGGTCGTCGGGGAGGGTGCTATTTAGAGTCAAGACCCGAACGTTTTCCTGGTTTAATACCTGAGATGCGATCGCATAGCCCACACCATCGTTGCCGAGCGTCTGAACTACGTCAGCCGTATCATCTGTGTCAACTTGAACCGCATTGGCTCCCGTTTCAAACGGCGCAGCCTGAAAAATTTCATAGCCGCCTAGGGCTTGCCGGGTATCGCTGGTAGCGGGGCGATCAACAAAGCGCAGCGGCAGGTTAGGGCCACCAACTTGAGCCCAGTTGGTAATCTCTCCTCGAAAAATCCGCGCAAAGTCGTTAAAGGTGAGATCTCCTTGAAAGGGATTGTCGCGCCCCACAATAATGGCGATTTTTTCCCGGCTGATGGGCACTTGAGTTAGCCCTTGGGCGATTTCAGCATCACTGAGGGGGCGAGCGACTGCAGCTAGGTCGAGGTTGCCCTGGAGCAGAGCCTGTAGCCCCGCCTCTGTGCTGCTGCTGCCCGAGGTCACTTGCGAGCCCGGATAGCGGCTCTCAAATCCCTGCTCTAACGCCTGATTGATTGCCCGCATACTGGGTGACCCGTCAATGGTCAAGGTAGTCCCGGCGGCAATGCTAGCGGGCGGAGTAAAGGTAGGCACAGGCTCAATCAATTCCTGAGCCAGAAACTCTTGGGCCTGGGTATGCCCGCTTTCTCGTCGGAACTCTACCAGAGGCATGACCAGCGAGGTCAGCAGGGCAAGCAGCAATAAAGAGGTCTTCGGTAGCGTGTTCATTGGGGGCACCCCAGCGAGGCTAAATCGGCTGTGTGTAAGGATACACGGAGATCTCGAAAGTGACGCCAACTGTTGCAAGCTTTGTTAAAGGTCGGCCTACGTTAGCGACGTCGGAAGCGCTGCCGCAGCCGTGCCACCAGTAACCCCGTTTCAGGAATAGGCAGCAGCATGGCAAGCAGCGTAAATAGCATGAGGCCAACGGTACTTGCGATCGCAAGCACCAGCAGCTGAATCCAAAATCCTTCCATCCCCCACCAGTTCTCAAGCCCTAGGCGAGTTCCCCAAGCGGCGGTGCCCGCTGCTCCGCTGGCCAACGTCAGCGCTAGGATTGGGCGGCCCCAAGCCAGCCATGGCAGTCCCTGCAGCCGCCGATCCAGAATAATCACCATCGCCAAGGCCGAAATGATATTGACTCCGACCGTTGCCAGCACTAGACCAGGCGCGCCAAACCAGCGGATGAACCAGAAGTCGAGCACCGCATTCAGCCCGATGTTGGCTAGGCTGACGCGAAACGGAGTTTGGCCGTCTCCCAGCGCATAAAACACCCGCACCAGCACGTCCCGCGCTAGATAGACAAACATGCCGATACCGTAAGTGATCAGCAGCGAGGTCACCATTTGTGAGGCCTCTAGGTCAAACGCTCCGCGCTCATAAACTAGCCGCACAATGGGCAGTGCCAGGGTAATAATCAGCGCCCCCAACGGCAGCATGGTCAGGGCCGTAAGCAGCAGGCTCTGGCGAATGCGGCTCTTGAGCTCCGGCCAGTTTTCTGGCGCTGCCAGCCGCGCAAAAATGGGCAGAAACGGCACCAAAATAACGTTGGAAACAATTCCTAGGGGCGTCTGAACCAGCAGGTTGGCGTAGCCTAGAGCGGCTGCCGTACCAGGGATAAACGAGGCAAAAAACAAATCTGTGAAGACATTGATCTGCAGCATGCCTGAGGAAAAGGTGGCCGGTCCCAAAATCCTAAAGACCTCCTGCACCCCCGGATCAGACCAGTTAAACCGCAGCCGCAGCCGACCCAAGCCAGAGCGCCAGAGGGCTGGCAGCTGCACCAGCCACTGCAGCACTGCGCCCGCTAGAGTTGCGATCGCAAGCACCGCTCCCCCCAGCAGAAAATACTCGGGCCGCACGATGTCCTGCCCCACAGCAGCAAACAAAAGTCCAAGCCCAATCAGCACCGTCACACTCGAAAACAGAGGGCTGACCGAGGGTAACCAATACTGGTCATCGGCATTAAGGGTGCCAAAGCCAATGCCAATCAGGCCGGCAAACAGCGCCATCGGAGCCATAATCCGCAGCTGCAGAATGGCAATTTCTCTGGCCTCGGGCGTGCTTTGGGCCAATCCCTGCGCCACTAGGTCAATCATCGGTGCGGCAAATATAACCAGCAGCACCGCCACCCCCAGCAAAACCAGCCCTACCAGAGTGCTGATCGACTCCACTAGAGGCCCGATATCTTCCCGCTTGCGCTTGGCAACGACGCTAACAATAGCGCTGTGAAAGGGGCCATTGATACCGCCCAAAAGCACCAGCAAAAACCCCGGAATCACGTAGGCAAAGTTGTAGGCATCGGCGACCGGACCAATGGCAAAGGCTGCCCCAATGGCCTGCTGGCGAAATAGGCCAAAGAGCTTGCTAATCAAGGTAGCCGCAGCAACGATCCCAGCAATATTAGCGAGGGACCGACCGGGCTTAGGAGTATCTGGCACAGGTCTCGGCAAAAAGGACTTTCCTATTTAATCGTGAATTGGCGATCTGGCAGCCGCACTGCTAGATTCTTCCCCACCTCAAACAGCGACACCTTTCCAGAGTGACCACGATCCCCGAAGATGGGTGAAGGTTCATTCGGGTTACCGCCTGAGTAATATCTATGGGGTCTGACCATTTTGACGACTTGCTGCCAGAGAAGCTAATTGATCTGGCGCTCCAGTCTGGAGCAGAGGCGGCTGAAATATTGCAGTCAAAATCTGTTTCCAGGCCCGTCTTTTTTGAGGCGAACCGACTTAAGCAGCTAGAAAGCTCCGAAGCAGAAGGGACAGCTTTGCGGCTGTGGCGCGATGGTCGTCCGGGTTTGGCAGTGGCCTATGGCGATGTCGATCCTCAAGCGCTGGTAGCCAAAGCGTTGGCGCTCAGCGAGCTTAACGATCCCGAGACAATCGAGCTTACAGTTGGTAACCAAACCCGCTACCCCGATATGGGACAGGCGGTGCCGGTAGAACACCTAGTGCAGCTAGGCCGAGAAGTCATTGATCAAATTCGCAGCGCCTACCCAGAGGTAATTTGCGAGGCGGAGCTAGAATGCGACGTCGAAAGAACCCGCATCGTCAATACGCTCGGCCTAGACTGCAGCTATAGCGACACCACGTTAGACGGCTATGTGTCGGCAGATTGGGTGCGAGGAGACGACTTTCTTAGCGTTGCCGACGGGCAGACCCGGCGCAACGCCCTCGATCCCCATGCGCTGGCCCAGCAAATCCTTCAGCGGTTGGATTGGGCCGATCGCAATGTGGCGGCTCCTCGAGGGCGGCTGCCAGTGCTCTTTACGTCCAAAGCTGCCGATATGCTCTGGAGCACGGTGCAAGATGCCTTGAGCGGTAAGCGGGTGCTGGAGCGGTCTTCTCCCTGGAGCGATCGCATTGGCGATCAGGTCACGGGCGCTCAGCTGACCTTTTCCCAAGATCCTGAGGCCGGTCCCTTTAGCTGCCCCTTTGATGATGAAGGCACCCCGGCTCAGCCCCTGACCTTTATCGAAAATGGGGTGCTGCGCCTGTTTTACACCGACCGTACCACGGGCCGCGAACTGGGGGGCGGCTCTACCGGCAACGGTTTTCGCCCTGGTTTAGGCAGCTACCCGACACCCAGCCTGTTTAACACTCTGGTCAAGCCCGGAGAGCGAGACCTGCTCGATTTGATTGCCTCTCTAGATCGGGGTTTGCTGGTCGATCAGATGTTGGGCGGCGGCGCGGGCATTTCGGGTGAATTTTCGGTCAATGTTGAGCTTGGCTACCTAATCCGCAATGGCGAAATTGTCGGTCGGGTCAAAGACACGATGATTGCTGGCAACGTTTATACGGCCCTGTCCAACATTGTGGAGTTGGGCGGAGACGCAGATTGGAATGGCTCTTGCTATACCCCATCGGTTATCGTCGGAGGGCTCTCTATGACAGGCTGTTAGTGAATACTAAACGGATGCCTGCTCCTGCTGGTTATGCTGCTCAAACGCCTAGAGCCGTTTCTAAGTCGAAAGCGCGCTGCCATTCTAGAAGCCTGCATCATTGGGGTCGTATCTGGGCTAGCAGCCGTATTTTTAAAGCAGGGGGTAGAGTGGCTAACCCTGCAGCGAAGTTCCCTAGCCCTGCCCTTGGGGTTGGCTCTGCCCCTGTGGCTGGCGCTGCCGCTGATAGGGCTTTTAGGGGGCTGGCTTTCGGGCGGGCTGGTGGAGCGGCTGGCCCCAGAAGCGGCTGGCTCTGGTATTCCCCAGGTTAAGGCGGCTCTCGGATTTGCACCGATGGCCCTGAACCTGCGGGTGGCGCTGGTGAAGCTAGCTAGCACCATGTTGGCCCTAGGGTCTGGCCTCTCGTTGGGGCGGCAGGGGCCGACAGTGCAAATAGGTGCGGCCCTGGCTGCTCAGCTTAGCCGTTGGGTGCCTACTTCTCCGGAGTACCGCCGACAGCTGATCTCTGCTGGAGCCGCTGCGGGTTTGGCCGCTGGCTTTAATGCGCCTATCTCAGGCATTTTGTTCGTTGTCGAAGAACTGCTGCAGGACTTCTCTGGGCTTACCCTGGGGAGCGCAATCTTGGCGTCTTTTATTGGGGCTGTAGTCTCTCGCCTCTTGGGAGGCCAAGGGCTGAACTTGGTGATCGATGCTCCTAGCGTAGGTCTGTCTGTTCGGGACTTGCCGTTTCTAATTGTGCTGGGAGTGCTAGCGGGGTTTTTGGGAGCGGGCTTTAGCCGAGGTATTTTTGCCAGTCTCAAGTTTTTTCGTCGGTTCAAACTGGGGTTGGCCCAGCGAGTGGGTTTAGCCGGGTTGATCACAGGGGTAGTAGGCATATTTCTGCCGATTGCCGCTGCAGACAATACGGGTCTGCAGGAGTTTTTGGTGACGGGCGCGGCTAGCTGGCAGCTAATTGCGATCGCATTCATCTCCAAGTTTCTGCTGACCTTGCTGGCTTATGGGTCGGGGGCCGCTGGGGGCATCTTTGCCCCCTCGCTGGTGCTCGGATCCGCCCTGGGCTGTCTTGTAAGCTTTGTGGCTCAGGCTACCTACAGCGGCTTTGGGGCGTGGGCTCCACCAGCGGATCTGGCTAGCACCACGACCTATGCCTTGACCGGCATGGGAGCCTTTTTCAGTGCTGTTACAGGCGTACCGATTACTGCCATTGTGATTGTCTTTGAAATGACTGCCAGCTTTAACCTGGTGCTGCCGCTGATGATCGGTTCAGGCATTGCCTACCTAATTGCTGATCGGGTGGCCAACGGCTCTATCTACAGCCGCCTACTGGTTTGGCAGGGCATTCACCTAGAGCCAGTGCCTCAAGCTAACAACCCCTGGGCCAACCTTAAGGCTGCCGATCTGATGCAGCGGCGGGTTGAAACGCTCTCTAGCCAGATTAGCCTACCCGAGGTAGTGCAGGCTTTTTCGAGGTCACACCACCGAGGCTTTCCAGTTTTAGATTCAGGTCGCTTGGTGGGCATTGTCACTCAGACAGATTTAAGTGAGGTTGCCGCCAGTAGCTCTGAGGGCAACCCAAAACTGGCTGATGTGATGACGCCCAATCCCGTTTCAGTGGGGCCAGAGGCTTCTTTGACTCACGTGCTGTATTTGCTCAACCGCCTCAAAATCAGCCGCCTACCTGTAGTTGAAGGCACCAAGCTAGTCGGAATCATTACCCGCGCTGACATTATCCGGGCTGAGTCTGATCAGGTTAGCGGCCAGCTAATAGAGCCAGGGCCTCAGGCACAACCCTCCTATGTGGTTTACCAGCGACGAGCGCCCGCCATAGGGCAGGGTCGGCTGTTGCTGCCTCTAAGCGATCCTAAAACTGCGCCGCTGCTGCTGAAAATTGGGGGTGCGATCGCAAAAGACAAGCACTACGAACTAGAGTGCGTCCACATCATTCAGGTGCCGCGCAGCATTCCCCCAGCAGAGGCTGCCGTCAATCTAAAGTACAGCGAGCCTCTAGAACAGCTAGCTACCGCCTACGCCCAACGAAATGGATTGCCGCTGCATTTTCAGGTGCGAGCTGCTCATGAGGTGGGCCGCACCTTGCTAGAAGTCATCAAAGAACGCCATATCGACCTCGTACTGGCAGGCTGGCATCGACAGCCCACTACTCCTGGTCGGATTATGGGAGTTGTAGTAGATACCCTAATCCGGCAGGCCCCCTGTCCTGTGATCGTGGTGCGTCCTGGCCAAGACCTGCAGTTCGATCGCTGGCTCATTCCCACCGCTGGCGGGCCCAATTCTCAGGCGGCGCTGCAGCTCCTGCCCGGTCTGGTCAGTTTGGGCGAAGCGACCGATGTGCGGTTGTGCTGCGTGACAAAACGGGCATCCGATCAGCTGCAGATTCACGAAGAACAGCTGCTAGTAGAACTGGCTACACCCCTACGCTCCTTACGCTGCTCCGTCAAATGTTTAGTTGTGCAGCAAGAGGAAATTGCTGGAGCTATTGTTAAGCTAGCCCAGCAGTACCAAAGTGACGCTATTTTAGTGGGAGCAAGCCGAGAGGGGCTCCTCAGCCAGGTTCTCAAGGGCAATATCCCGCTAGAAATTGCTGACAAAACTAACGCTACTGTTGTTCTCGTTCGCCAGTCTGCTAGCAGTGAATCAAGCGAGTCAGCAGCGTCGCAAAAGAGCTTTCAACACCTTCATTAAAAGTGCTTGAGGGTGTAAGGTGCGCTACTGCTAGCTTGATGAAAGATGGGCTATTATGGCAGCAATCATTCGGATATAGATGCCAAATGATGGCATTCAAGGCGTTTTTGGTCATTCTTGCCGAATGAGTACTTTCTGTATTCCGGTCGGAGAGAGTCGTGACTATTTACGTTGGGAATTTGTCCTTTCAGGCAACTGAAGACGACATTAGGGATGTCTTCGCCGAGTATGGCGAGGTTACGCGCATTAGTCTACCCATTGATCGCGAAACGGGTAAGAAGCGTGGATTTGCCTTTGTCGATATGGCAGAGGAAGCCCGTGAAGACGCTGCAATCGCTGAACTCGATGGTGCGGAATGGCTAGGCCGAGAGCTGCGCGTTAATAAAGCCCGGCCCCGCTCTGACGATGGCAGTGCCGGTGGCAGCGGCGGCATCCGAAGCCGCAACCGCACTACCCGATTCTCCCACAATCCCCTTTAGCCCTGTACTGCTATTAATAGAGCTCCATAGGCTGCACGCTATTTAGGCCTGAAGTTGCCTTGTATCAGGCTGTGCCCGCTCTTTGTTGAGATTGCCTATGAACTCTATCTATTCGAGCTAACCGCTTTCTAACGTGTAAAGAAGCGGCTAGCTTGGCTAAGCATGTCGCCCATGTCCACCTCGCCATCGCTGTTGGTATCTAGAAACGCGCTGAGGATGCTGTTGTGATTGCTGGGTCCAGTTTGAGTGGTGTCGCCCGACTGCAAGAGCCGCATGACAACTGGCAGCAAAACAGGCAGCAGGGTCATAATCTGACCACTGTTTAGGCCAGTGCGCTGAGTTAAAGCACTGACCAGCTGTTGCTGCTGCCCATTGTCAAACAGCCTGGGTAAGATGTTGCTGTTTGGGCGGCTGCCTTCTCTAACCAAATCCAAGGCTGCCTCATTTCCCTGACGCTGTCGCGTATCTTGAAGCGATGATCGCACGAAGCTACCCAAGATCGAAACAGCCTGATTCATGGTGCTAGGAGGGGTATTCGATTGGCGGCTGAGCTGGTTGACTGTTGTTAATAACTGACCAACCTGATCCTGACTGGCCTGACGGCTGGGGTCGTTAATTGCACTTAAAACTTGATCAAACAGTCCCATAAGTCGTACCCGTTAGCATTACACGCTATGCTGTGGCAAAGCCTCCTTGGTTGTACGATCTGGGCCATCCCTAGCTCATCTGCCTGAGGGCAGACTCAACCTGGGTCTCTCTCTACGCGTAGATTAAGCATCGGGCTGCGGTTTTATTTATGCGGCGGTGGCAACTCATTCCTCTGGTACTGAGCTTAGTGCTGGTTCTGGGCATGCTGCTCTGGCTAGTGGAAGTTGTCTCGCGCTTTTACTATGGCTTAGCCCTCACATCACCGCTTCTAGCCAACCTGCTGCTGCTGTTGGTGCTTGGGTTATTCCTTTTGGCCTTGGGAGTTGGGATCTACTACGGTTGGCTGTTTCTACGCCCCAAACAGCCACAGCGACGGCCTCAAGCTCCCCAAGATCAGACGGCAGCGGCGGGAGCAACGCTCGACGCCCTGCAGCAGCAGATCGCTCAAATTCAAAATCAGGTGGCGCGAGAGGCGCTGCAGGAGCAGTCCCAAAGTCTAACAACTGAGATGCAGCGCCGCGACTTGGCAGTAACAGTCTTTGGGGTTGGCTCCGCCGGTAAAACTTCTTTAGTCAATGCCTTAATTGGTGAGGCCGTGGGGGCTGTGGCAGCTCCAATGGGCACCACAACTGATCGGCAAACCTACCGCTGGCAGCTAGCCGAAATTTCTCGCAATATCCTGCTGATAGACACGCCGGGCATCTCGGAAGCAGGCGTCGCTGGAACCCTGCGGGAACAGGATGCGCGTCAGCTTGCGACAGAAGCCGATTTGGTGCTGTTTGTCATTGATGATGACCTGCGGCAGTCGGAGTATCAGCTGGTGCGATCGCTCCTTGATATCAACAAGCGCCTTCTCGTTGTCCTCAATAAGGCCGATCGTTTTCCCGATGAAGCCCTGGAGGCAATTTTGCAGCGGGTGCGATCGCGCTTTCAAACCGTTCTCACCCCAGCAGATGTGTTAGCAATTGCCGCGAATCCAGCTCCTTTGCCTCTAGAAGATGGCGGCTGGTTTCAAATGGAGCCTGACGTAGTGCCCTTGATTGAGCGCATGGCCGAAGTGCTCTGGCTAGAGGGCGACACGTTAATCGCCGATAACCTGCTGCTTCAAGCTCAGCGGCTCAGCAGCGAGGCCCGCCGCCTAATCGACGATCAGCGCCAGCGGCAGGCTGATGCAGTGGTCGAGCGCTATCAGTGGATCGGAGCGGGCGTGATTGCAGTAACACCTCTACCTGGTCTGGATTTGCTGGCGGCAGCAGCCATCAATGCCCAAATGGTCGTAGAGCTAGGCCGAGTTTACGACTGTAGCCTCAGCCTGGAAGAAGGCAAAGAGCTGGCCCTTTCTCTCGCCAAGACCCTAACCGGATTAGGCATTGTCCGGGGCGCAGTTGAGCTTTTGGCAGTTGGTCTACAAACTAACCTAGCCACCGTGCTGGCTGGCAGGGCTTTACAAGGCGTTAGTGCTGCCTATCTCACCCGTATAGCAGGCAAAAGCTTCATTGAATACTTTCGCCGCAGCCAGACTTGGGGTGACGGTGGCATGGCCGAAGTCGTGCAGGAGCAGTTTCGCTTAAACCAGCGAGAAGCTTTTATCAGAGCGTTTGTCAGAGATGCGATCGCACAGGCCCTGCCCGACCAATTTTCAGCCATCTTCTCCACCCCACCCGATCCTGGACAAAACTCCTCTACTCGTTAATGCCCTATCGAACAGATATGACTCTGGAGCAACTGCTTTAGAAGTAGGGGTACAGCACAAGGCCCCTACTTCTAGTGGGGTAACTCAACTAAATAGACAAACCCAGCTTCAGCCCAAAGAAGCCATGCACCAACAGCAGCACCATCGCAATGGTGCCAATGTAAGCATGAGCCGTCCGCAGCGACCCACTGCCGCCGCCAAACTTAGTGGCCGAGATTAGCCCATTCAGCGCCAACATAGTTACTGCCGCCGTTCCGGTCCAAAAGTGAGGACTGGCAAAAATTGGCTGCCCCTGCATAACCAGCGACAGCACCCCGCCGGTATACCCCAGCGCAATAAACGTAAACAGCCAAGGCGCAAGCTTACGGTGGCTCGATCGCTGAGTCAGCTTCACTTCATCATCGGCAGCAATTCGCCCCTGCCAACCAGCCCAAGCCGTATAGCTGCCCATCACCAGCACCACAATCCCCATCATGGCCGGGTGACCCCAGTGGATAATCGGTTCAGGCATCCCAAAACCCGCAAACCAGTCCGCAATCGGCTGTAAAAATGCGCGCACGCTAGAAACCACAATCCCTCTCCCTAAACTGCGTTGGTGGCAAAACAATTCTTAACATGCCACACCTGAGCCCGTTTAGGCAGCCTCTCTCGCAACCTCTTTAAGCAAGGGAAATCCCAGCTCCTCCCGCTGCTGTAAATACAGCTGAGCCACTCGCCGAGCCAACCCCCGTACCTGGCGAATGTAGCGGGTTCTCTCCGTGACCGAGATAACGCCCCGAGCATCCAAGAGGTTAAACGCGTGAGAGCACTTCAAGACATAGTCATAGGCTGGTAGCACTAATCCCTTGTCCATCAGCTGTTCTGCTTCCTTTTGGTACAGGTTAAACAGTGTAAACAGCAGCTCCGGGTCAGACTCATCAAAGTTGTAGGTTGAGTGCTCGATTTCCCCCTGCATGTGGATATCGCCGTAGGTGATGTGGTCGTTCCACTGAATCTTTGCGATCGCATCCACCTCCTGTAGATACATCGTCAATCGCTCCAGCCCATAAGTCAGCTCAATCGACACCGGACGACAGTCAATTCCCCCACACTGCTGAAAGTAAGTAAACTGGGTGATTTCCATGCCGTCAAGCCAAACCTCCCAACCCACGCCCCAAGCGCCTACTGCCGCATCCTCCCAGTTATCCTCCACAAATCGAACATCGTGATCCTCCGGCCGAATCCCCAGTGCCCGCAGCGAGTCCAGGTAAGTTTCCTGAATATTGTCTGGCGATGGCTTAATCAGCACCTGATATTGGTAATAGTGCTGATAGCGGTTTGGGTTTTCCCCATACCGCCCATCTGCCGGACGGCGACAGGGCTCCACATAAGCAACTGACCAAGGCTCAGGCCCAAGCGCCCGCAAGAATGTATGAGGGCTTTTCGTACCTGCCCCCTTCTCCGTATCGTAGGGCTGCACAATCAGACATCCCTGCTTCGCCCAAAAATCATGCAGCGTCGCAATCACCGATTGAAAATTCACAGCCAACCCTCTCTCATCAAACACTGCAACAGCAACCGATTCATTCTCTCCCGAATCGGACCGAATGCCGCTCCTAACTTCCTGAGCATCTAAGAGCAGCCTTCCAGTTCAAGCCTGTTCCCCAAAGTCTAAACGCTCCAGTAGAGGCAACCAACCCTGCCCGCAAAGATCCCCCGCCTGTGGGCTAAAGATCGCTTTAACCGTCAGAGAGCCCTGCTAGAAAGATTCTGGCAGGGCTCTCTTCGCAGAAAGTTCAAACTTTTTTTCTCAAAAACCTACTTTAAGACCGTTCCTAAACCCTTGAAACCCCTACGTGGTGGGCGATTGAGGCAGGGGATATTTCTTTTCTCGATTGTATTGACAATTGAGTAAGGGGGTAGTTATATTGGTAAAGCGCCAGAGGGGGGAAGCGAGAGCGACTCATGACTGGCTGCGAGAACCTCGACAGTTAAATAGTCTAGATATTAAGCCAAGGTTCCCGTTTAACGAATTGAAATTGCAGTCAGTTTAGCATTAATGCTTACTGGGTGCAAGAGTTAACCGGATGAGAGCATCTGGTTCGAATTTTCTATTATGGAGAGTTTGATCCTGGCTCAGGATGAACGCTGGCGGCGTGCTTAACACATGCAAGTCGAACGGAATGCT